>JAWVZC010000232.1:0-6968 GCA_033722415.1 Balneolaceae bacterium
AAAGAACTGGCTGACGTGCGTATGGAGCGTGATATCTTAAAAAAGGCGATGGGCATCTTCACCAAGAAAAACGGATAATTTTCCAGTTTATGGCCGAACACAGACACCTATTTCCCATAGCGGGCATGTCCGAGGTATTCGATGTAACCAGAGATATTGATGTACTTAAATATGGAAGTAGCGCGATTTCAGATATTGAAGAAATCTTTAGAGAATGTTGCAATATACATATTGAAGGCGATGGGTTGGCGTTTGATCCTGATAGCGTAGAAGGTGAAGAGATACGGGAGCAGGAAGCTTACGATGGAATTCGGGTTAAAGTCCGAGGAAACTTGGGAAATGCCCGTATTACCATTCAAATTGATCTTGGCTTTGGTGATGTGATTACTCCAGAACCGCTCTGGATAGAGTACCCCACAATCTTGGATGAAGATACCCCAAGGATTCGTGCATATACCCTGGAAAGCTCTATAGCAGAAAAATACCAAGATATGGTGAATTTGGATATGGCCAATAGCCGCATGAAAGATTTTTATGATATTTACTTCTTGTCCGAGAAACGGTCATTTGAAGGTCCAGATATGCAGCGAGCAATTAATGAGACCTTCAGTCGCAGAGATACTGATATTGCTAAGGAGTTGCCGACGGCCTTTACCGCGACTTTTTTCGAAGATGATACAAAGAATAAGCAATGGATAGCGTTTATAGGTAAGATATCCGATGACCAACTACCAAAAGAGCTTAGCTCCGTTGTTAATCGTGTTAAAGCGTTCCTTTGGCCAGTAACACGTTCCATTCTGGACCAGTCTGATTTTACTCAAACTTGGGAAGCTGCTGAGGGATGGAGATATACTATTAATTAAAGAATGGAGATATCATGTCAAGAGAAGCAGTTGAAAAATTACCAAACCAAAATTTAAGCAGGGCCAATGCATTACGGATGGAGAGGATCAGTCTTTTGAGATCAGCTTTGTTGAATGGGATTTCCAGAGAGAAGAGTACTATTACTTTCCCTTACCCGACCACCTATGCAGGAAAGATCTATGAGAGTAGAGCAGAAATAACGGATCCTCCCAAAGGTACCGGTGTGTTGGTTTATGAGATGCTGTTTGGAAATAAGAAGAAATAACCTATTGGTGAAGAGCTTCTCGAATGTACTTTCACGCACAGGATTTGAGGCCTCTTAAAATTTAATTTTGGGTAATAGTGCTTAGTTCTGTTACCCAAATCTAAAAATCAGGGGCAGGAATAAGGCTAATTTACCCAAACAAAAAAGCCGCTAACTCTTTGCGAGCCAGCGGCTTATGAGAAAGCGATCCGGACGAGATTCGAACTCGCGACCTCCTGCGTGACAGGCAGGCGTTCTAACCAGCTGAACTACCGGACCGTATAAGTATAGCCTGTCGGCTGTACTGCAATGATCAAAACAACAGGTGTCCTGCTGTTTTGAGAGCTACAAATATAAGGCTCTTCTCCGACCTATGTCAAGACAAAATTTATTAATTATCAATCCCGGTTTATTCACGAAACCGGAAAGATGGCAGGTTATGCATGTGACATTCTTTGAAATATCAATACCCACTATAGCTCAAATTTGGGTGCAGTTGCACCATGCTGCAAATTTTGCCCGTGCACTTCGTTGTCCCGGCAATGGATGCTTACCGTTCCACGGCAGGCCTGCTGGTGCCATTGCACCCTTGTCACGAATGTTTTCGGGTTAGTGGGCAACCAAATTTCTTGGTTAAAAATCCGGGTAAAATTCGTAACTACCCGTTATTTCGGTTATACTGTTGAAAATAAATCAGCTGCTATGAAACATACACCGGTATTTACTGAAATCTCGAACCAGGTGGAGGTCCGGGTGCGCCCCCTATACCTAGAAGAGCAGTCGGACGCCATACAGGGAAAACATGTATTCGTTTATTTCATCACTATACGAAATCACGGAAATGAACCCGTTACACTGCTTAAACGGCACTGGAATATTAAAGATTCGAACGGGGAAACGTACGAAGTAGACGGGGATGGCGTCGTCGGTAAAAAGCCGACCATTGTTCCCGGGGAGGAGTACGAATACAACAGCTCCTGTGTCCTCAAATCATATATCGGGGAGATGCGTGGATATTACCTGATGGAGAAAGAGAGCGGTGCCTCCATTAAAGTCACAATCCCGCGCTTTGTGCTCCGGTCCCACATCTTGAACTGAGTATCACTGCAAAACGGTTTGCCGGTCAGAATTTGACGCAAGCGGGGAGAAATTTTGCATACCGTCTCAGGGCTATAAAAAAGGAGGGCCGCAAGTATCAGTTGCGGCCCTCTGTCGGGATGGTGATGGGATGTTAGGGATAGATTCTTACATTGCTAACGCATCTTCAACAGCATTTATTATCTGGTCGCTTTGGGGCTTCACATCACTTCGGAAGCGCCGCAGCAATTTGCCATTTTTGCTGATTAAAAACTTTTCAAAATTCCATTTGATCTCGCCTTCGAAATCCGGGTTCGGCTGACTGGTTAAATAATCAAACAATGGATGAATATCGTTCCCTTTCACCGAAATTTTTGAGAACATCGGAAAAGATACTCCGTAATTCACTTGGCAAAACTGTTTTATCTCCTCGTCCGTTCCTGGTTCCTGCCCTCCAAAATTATTGGCAGGAAAACCCATAACGGTCAGACCATCATCCTTGAACTGCTCATAGAGTGCCTGCAAACCTTCGTACTGTGGCGTAAATCCACATTCCGAAGCAGTGTTCACAATTAAAAGAACATCTCCTTCAAATTTTTTTAGGGAAATGTTTTCTCCTTCAATATTATTAAGCACGAAGTCGTGCACGGTTTCTGCCTCGTCATCCGCAAAGGTTACGTTCATAAGCGAAACCAATAATAATACTAAAAGCGTTTTCATAATTGTTATCCCTTTGTTGGTGGCGAAAGTATACGAATTAAATGTGAAAATTACATGAAGAGTTCCATATGAATTTATATTCCCGCTACAGCTCCATGTTTCTGTGTCTGGTAGTCGCTGCAATCACTTTTTATCCGGGGCAAACAGCCCGTGCACAAATGTTCTCGGTGGAAGAAGATGAGCCGGTCCGTAATCGGGCGTTAACCCCGAATACCGGAATTTATATCGGTCTGGAGCCCGCTGAGTTCGATTTTCGGGAGGAAAGCATGGACAATCAATCACTACCACAGCCCGGTATCTACGAGTTTGACGGACCGCTCCTGCGAATCCGTTTTGAGACGATCGCTTTTGAGGGCTACCTCGGCGTCGGTGGGGGGCTGACCGGAATCGATGACATCGGATATTTTGATGGGGGCATCAAAGCTGTGCGAGGATTGCGGGTTGTGCGTCAGCCAACCTTCCAGCTGCTGCTGCCGCTTCAGCTCAAATCTTCGGTCACCTCTGTATCTAACAACCAGGCGGTACTCACCGACACCCAGTTCCGGCAGGGTACGTTTGAATTCGGTGCCGGGGGCGAGCTGCGCCTGCAGCTGGGCAAACAATTTCGAATCAGGGTGAATGCCATACCCAACTACGGGTTTTCTTTTGCCACGGGCGGTATTTTCGGCGGACAAATTTTTGACCTGGAAACCAAGTCGCGACTGTATGCCGACCGCCTGTTTGGTGATATCGGGCTGTCGGCCGGGTGGGATTACAGTTTTAAACGGTTTGATGTTGAAGAAGATCAATTTGATTACAATCTTCGATCCGTCAGTTTTATTCTCGGGATCACATTCTAGATGCTATGAAACCTGAAAAATTATTGCTGGAACTGGAAGACCTGGTGGAACAGGCCGGATACAGCATACGCAAAGAACGCGGAACCTTTCGGGGTGATCACTGTATCGTCGAGGGAGACAAACTGGTGGTAATCAACCGCAACCGGCCGGTGGAACTTCAGGTGGGCATCCTGGCCCGCGTACTGCGGAAACTGGATACCCAGCACACCTACATCAAACCGGTCGTACGGAAAGAGCTTGAGGCGTTATGGGAGCGGTTTGACACCTACGGTGAAAAAGAATTTGAAAAGATTGATATTGAAGAGGACGAATGAAATTTACCTTTCTCGGGACCGGCACCTCGATGGGCGTACCCACGGCCGGTGGTTTTGGCAGCGAGCGGCTGAAAGGAGATCCCCGTGACGAGCGCTGGCGCTGTTCTGCCTGGATTGAGACCGAACAATCGTCGATCGTGATCGATACGGGACCGGAATTTCGCCTTCAGACCCTGAGGGCGGGCATACGGCGGGTCGATGCGGTACTGATCACCCACGAGCATATGGATCATATCTCCGGGCTCGACGACCTGCGCCCGTTCTGCTACAAGCAGAAACAGAGTATCCCGGTTTTTACTTCCCAGCCCTGCAAGGAGGCGATAAAACGAAGATTTGAATATATGTTCGGACCGGACCGCTACCCGGGGGCCACCTCGGTTGACCTGCATGTTATCACGGAAGCGATGGAATTCCAGGACCTTGAGATCACCCCGTTGCCGGCCAATCACGGGAACGTGGATGTACTTGGGTTTCGTGTCGGGGATATCTCCTACCTGACCGACGTAAAAGCGATTCCGCCAGGCACGGAAGCGCTCATCAGGGGATCACAGGTACTGGTGCTGAGCGGGCTCCGCTGGAGACCGGAACACCCCACCCACATGACGATTCCCGAAGCCGTGGAACAGGCCACGAAACTGGAGGTTCCCCAAACCTACCTGATCCACATGAACTCCCGGGTGAATCACAAGGAGAGCAATGAGCGTTTGCCCGACCACGTCAGGCTGGCCTATGACCAGCTGACGCTGGAGGTGGATTGAGTAATACAACCAACCCTCTGGGGCAACTGCAGCGGATCTTGGCCCCCGGTTACAAAAACCTGCGGGTCTCTTCGGCTTCCTTCAGTGCGTTTACCACCTGTTTCACCCCCTGTGCCTTATCCAGATTGCAGACCAGGATGGCGTTCTCCGTCTCTACAACCGCCAGGTTTTCCACTCCCACCAGGGCCACCATCTTGTCGCTCTGTGTCTGAACCAGGTTGTTGACCGCCTCTTCGGTTTGCAGGTACCGGGCCTGTACTGCGTTGCCGTTTTCATCCTTCGATCGCAACTCGTAAAGGGCGGTCCAGCTGCCGACGTCATTCCACCCAAACTCACCAGGTACGACAAAGACCGAGGTGGCGTGTTCCATGATCCCGTAATCAATGGAGATGGAGGGACACCCCTCGTAAAATGCCCACAGCGCGTCCGCCGAGGTGGCATCGGCAGTTTTCAGCTGTTCAATCTGCTCGTAGATCTCCGGCTGATACATCTCAAACTGTCGGATAACCGTATCGGCCCGCCAGATGAACATGCCGCTGTTCCAAAGAAAGGTACCCGCTTCAATGAATTGCCGGGCCGTGGATTCGTCCGGCTTTTCGGTGAACTGTTTCACTTTCCGGACCCGGTTGCCATTGATAGTCTCACCACTCCCCTGCTCAAACTCGATATAGCCATACCCGGTTTCCGCCCGCTCCGGTTTGATACCGATCGTCACAAGGCAGTCATCAGCGGCCTTTGTTGCCGCGGTTTGCAGGATGCCGGCAAAGCGATCTTCCTGTTCGATGTAGTGATCGGCGGGAAGCACCACCATCGTGGCGTCGGGATCGCGCTGCTGCAGCAGGCCGGCGGCATAGGCCACGCACGGGGCGGTATTTCTGGCAACCGGTTCGCCGATGATGTTGGTTTCGGGAAGCTCTGGCAGCTGCTGCTGTACCAGTTCAACGTAGCGGTTATTGGTAATGACCAGAATACGTTCAGAGGGAATCAGCTTTTGAATACGCTGCGCCGTCATCTGCAGCATGGTCTGTTCGCCGAATAGATTCAGGAACTGTTTTGGGATCTTGGTGGTGCTTTTCGGCCAGAAACGGGTACCGGAACCGCCGGCCATTATTACGGCATAGAGCATAATGTGTGTATAAGTGAATTAACTTCCTCGTTTATGGATGGGGGAAGGTAGGGAATAGATTAAGATTTGTGAAACGGTCCGGAAAGGATTTTCAGGAAACGGCCGCGGGGTGCGACTGTTCCACCTTGGTGAGTGTAAAGCTGAATGTTGAGCCGACGTTGGGCGTACTCTCAATAAAGAACTTCTCCCCGTGCGCCTCCATGATGTGTTTAACGATGGCCAAGCCCAGCCCGGTTCCGCCCTTTTCCCGGGATCGGGATTTATCGACCCGAAAAAACCGTTCGGTAACGCGGTCAATATATTTCTGGTCGATGCCGATGCCGGTATCCTGTACGTAAATCAGGATCTTGTCCTCATTTTTGGAGAATGGTTTCATACCTACTGTCACCGAACCGCCGGGTTTGTTATACTTGATGGCATTCTCGATCAGGTTGATCAACACCTGCTTGATCTGGTTCCGGTCGGCGTTAACGAGCACATTGGTATCGAAATCGCTCACCGATATCGACACATTCTCTTTCTGGGCTTTGTACTGCAGGCTTTCGGTGACATCCATTACCACATCCCGGATGTAGATATCCTGGGTTTCCGACTTGAGCTCCCCGGTTTCCAGCTTCGAAATCTCCATCAGGTCCTTGGTCAGGTAGATCAGCCGGTTGACGTTGCGCATCGCTTTTTTCAGGAACTGGCGGTTAACGTCGGAATCGTCGATCGCCCCGTTCAGCAGCGTTTCGATAAAACCCTGGATGGCGAATATGGGGGTTTTGAGCTCGTGCGAAATGTCGCCTATAAATTCCTTGCGGTAATTTTCGATCCGGTTGAGGCGTTGTATTTCCCGCTCCACCGTTTTACTGGCCCGAATAGACTGCTTAATAAGGTAGTCCAGCTCGTCGCGGCCGTCGGTGTCAAGGTCATCGTAATCCTCGAAGCGTTTGCGGGCGATATTGCGGGCGATGTAGTTAAGGGTTTCCAGCCGCTGCAGTTCACTGCGGTGAACGACCACATAGACGATGCCAAGAACCCCCA
>JAWVZC010000233.1:0-6953 GCA_033722415.1 Balneolaceae bacterium
GTAGGACCGGTTGTTGGGATCCACCCGCCCTTCGAACTCCTCAACGTACCGGCTGTTGGCCATACGCGCCCATTTTATGCCCTTCAGCTCGCCAGAAGGCGCGTTCAGGTTGAGTGTGACACCACGCGGCAATCCATGGTTGAATATCCAGCGAATTACGCGCCGGGCGGCCTCCTTCGCTCCGCTCAGCTCCGCATCCTCATCATAGTCGGTGCAGCTGACCGCCAGCGACGGGTAGCCCAGGATCGTTCCTTCCGTAGCGGCACTGACCGTACCGGAGTACAAAATATTGATTCCCGCATTGCTGCCGTGATTGATACCGCTGACAACCAAATCGGGCTTGCGGTCGAGCAGCTGATCGTGTGCCAGCTTTACGGAATCGGCCGGGGTGCCGGAAACGGCCTGCCCATTGAAGCGGTGATCAATCTGGAACGCACGGCTGCGCAGCGGTGTGCTCACGGTTACGGCGTGCCCCACCGCACTCTGCTGGCGGTCTGGTGCGATGATTGCAACCTCACCAAATTCATCCGCCACTTCCGCCAGAGCGCGGATGCCCGGTGCAAAAATACCATCGTCATTACAAACTAAAATCAGGGGTTTTTCACTATTCATGGGTGATGATAACTTCTGGTCTAATTAACTGTCGCCGCGTCTTTGAAAACGAGAAAAGATCATACATACAAAACGCATACAATTGGGTTCGGTCCCGGGCTCATTCATATTGTTCCTTCTCGCCTGGGAATTCCCCCTGCTTGATATCCCTGATGTAACGTTGTACCGACTCGGTTATTGAGGTGTGGAGGTCGGCATAGCGGCGCAGGAAACGCGGCTTGAACTCTTTGTTCAGACCCAGCATATCGTGCAGCACGAGAACCTGCCCGTCGCAGGCACCGCCGGCCCCGATACCAATGGTGGGTATGGAGAGCTGGTCAGTAACTTTTCCTGCCAGTGTAGCCGGAATTTTTTCCAGCACGATGGAAAAACAGCCGGCCTGCTCCAGCCGTTTTGCATCTTCCAGCAGTTCTTCGGCTTCCCGCTCCTCTTTTGCCCGCACTTTGTAGGTCCCGAACTTGTAGATGCTCTGCGGGGTGAGCCCCAGGTGTCCCATTACGGGAATCCCGGCGTCCACAATCTTTTTCACGGTTTCGATAATCGGCTTTCCCCCCTCAAGTTTCACCCCGTGCACCCCGGCTTCCTTCATCATCCTGCCGGCGTTTATAAGCGCCTCTTTCGGGGTCACCTGGTAACTCATAAAGGGCAGATCGGCGATAATCAGCGACTTTTCGACCCCGCGCACCACACAGGATGCGTGGTAGATCATGTGTTCCAGGGTCATCGGCACCGTTGTTTCATGCCCGGCCATAACGTTACTGGCAGAGTCTCCCACCAGTATGACATCAATGCCCGCCGCGTCTACAATCCGCGCCATAGTATAGTCGTAGGCGGTGAGCATGCTGATCTTTTCCCCCTTTTCCTTCATATTCACCACCGTCTGGGTGGTTACCCTGGGTGGGCGGTCGTTCGTTTTGTTTTCTGTACTCATGATTCCTCTCTGGGTACAATCGCTGCTGAAGCTTCCAGTTCACAGACCACAGTTCCGTCTACTTTCGAGGTTCCATCCATCGTTACAAAGTTTCGCCGCTGATTCTTCAGTACCACCTCCATGATGATCTGGTCTCCGGGTTCGACGGATTTGCGAAATTTGGCTTTATTGATGCCGGTGAATACCACCAGGTTCTTTGCGGGATCTTCCACTTGGTTTTTCATCAGCATAATACCCCCACTCTGTGCAAGTGCCTCCACCTGCAACACACCGGGCATGATGGGGGCCCCCGGGAAGTGACCGTTAAAGAACTCTTCGTTTACCGTCACATTTTTCAGGGTTACAATCCGCTCCCCCTCCAGTTCAAGTACGCGATCCACCAGCAGGAAGGGGAACCGGTGTGGAATGTAGTTCTTGATCTCCTCAACTTTCATTTCTGCCATAAATAATCGTGTGCGTTACTTCCGGTTTTTGCGTGGAGGCGTAATATAGCAGATTTATTGCACCGTACCCACATAGATATACGCGATACCCCTGGTCAGCTTTTTGTAGACGGTCTTCGAGAACGATTCCGCCTCATCCATCAGCTCAAGGAACCGGTCGCCTGCCGGAAATCGGGCACTGGTCTTCGGCAGGTAGGTGTAGGCCTCGCGGTTCCCGCTGATAAATCCGCCGACGGCCGGCATAATATACTGGCTGTACAGTTCATAGGGATACTTCATCAGTCCTTTGGGCTGCCCGAACTCCAGGACCACCACATTACCCCCGGGCTGCACTACCCGGGCCATCTCCTTCAGTGCCGTCACAGGGTCATCAACATTGCGGATTCCGAATGCGATACTCGATATATCAAAACTGTCATCATCGTAGGGCAGATCCATGGCATCGGCCACTTCAAAATCGACCTCCAGGTTCTCGGCACGTGCTTTAGCCGGGGCGCGTTCGATCATCTCCCGGCAGAAGTCGGTTCCCAGCACGTATCCGCTCTCCCCCACTTTCTCCTTGAACGCCAGGGCGAGATCACCGGTACCCGTGGCACAGTCCAGTACGCGATCCCCCTCGGTGGCCCCGCTCAGCTGCACCGTCTCCGATCGCCATGCGTGATGTACCCCGAATGAGAGGATGGAGTTTATACGGTCGTAGTCATCGGCAATGTCGGCGAACATGCGCCTTACTTTTTCACTCATACGGTAATGGATCCTGGTTTTGCTGAATTCCCGGGGTTGTTTTCGCCGATTCTGTGCGGTCCGGGAAGTATCGCTACTATAACGCCAGTCGCGGTTATGGAACCGGCGGCCACTATAGTTAGCGGGGAGTACCTACCGTGACACAAATTCGGCGAGATGATCGGTTTTGTTCAGTGTGACAATTTCAAACGCCTTGCCGTTCCAACGGAGGTGGTTGAGCGAGCCGTTGCTGTGCTCTATTTCGTGCATCCGGCTGAGCCCATACCCCAGCCAGTAGGCAAGCAGAATGCGTATTAACCGGCCGTGTAGTATAACCAGCAAATTTTTGTATTGATGTTCCTCAATAATGGATGTCATCCGGTGTTGCACCCGGTCGAGGGCCTGGCTGGGGCTTTCTCCCCCGTCCAGCGCAAAATGAACTTCGCCATTTTGCCAGCGTTCCTGCACCCTCAGGACTTCCTCCTTGATTTCATCCCAGTGTTTCCCTTCATATATGCCGAAATCCAATTCATCAAGCTCTTTGTAGGAAACAAGGTCAACCTGGTGGTGCTCGGCAATAATCTCCGCGGTTTCAATGGACCGTTTCAGGCTGCTGCTGAAAACCAGGTCGATGCCAAACGATGACAAATATTGAGCGGTGGCCCGGGCCTGTCGGCGCCCGGTTTCATTGAGGGGTTCATCAATCCCCCTGCCCTGCATTTTGCCCAGCCTGTTAAACTCCGTTTCGCCGTGGCGAATGATAAATAAATTGGTTTTTGACACGTGCTGTAGATTTACTTTCTATTCCTGTGATTGCCCGCCATGTTTACAATCTGCTCCTCCATCTGTTCAATTTGTTCGGGTGCCATGTTAAGATGCATGGCAAACCGCACAATCACCATCTTCATAACCCGGTCATTGAGGGTAATCGGCAGATCCTGCCATTTCCGATAGATAATATCCCAGAGTTTCCTGAGCAGGCCCAGCTTCAGCACAAAAAAGAAAAGAAGACCGATACCGGCCGCCAGGTACCGGCCCATCAGACCGAGATAACTGAGTACAACAAGCGAAACAAGCAGCTGGGTGCCGTCCTTGTACAGTACCTGTAACAGCTTGTTGAGTGATACCATCACGAACGAGCTCTTGTTGAAATACCAGAACCCGTGAAACACCAGTGTGGCAAGAACCGCCCACAGGGGATTGATCAGCAGTAACAGCCCGAGTATGAGTATCATGGAGAGACTGTCAGCACTTTTTACCCAGGCCTGTGCCGACTTGACGAGATCCTCGAGCTCCACTTCGTCCAGCAGTCCCGGGACGAACGTGCTGATTTGGTTCCTCGTGGTATGGAACCAGTCGCCATAACGGGTAACAATACCCATCTGGGTTTCGGCAAACAGTCGATGAGGTGCCTTCCGTTGGTGTTTCATAGCACCCAAAGATAGCCTTAAATACCATAAAAGTGAAAGAGCCGCAGGCCGGTACAAACTGTCAGCTGCCGATTCTTCTTGAAACCGCATCTTCCCCTGATCGGGCTCAGGCCTGGGCCACGGTGAGAATGATGACCCCGAGAGCGCCGGCTCCGGTGAGTTCGCCCGCCAGTTCAAAAGAAGTTGCCCCTGTCGTGAACACATCATCCACCACCACGGCGAGTTTTTCAGCCACGGCACCCGGGTTATTGACCCGGAATGCCCCCCTGATATTGTTCTGGCGCTGTTCCAGGCTGAATCCCGTTTGGCTGCGCGTGTTACGTCGCCGAACCACGTCTTTTATGTCACATATGGGTATATCCAGCACTTCGGAAACACCTCTCGCAATCATGAACGCCTGGTTGAATCCCCGTTTCACCTGTTTCAGGTAATGAAGCGGCACCGGGACCAGTATCACCCCGGGGCGTCCATCATCAATCATTTGATATATCGTTCCGTGCTCCCTCACACTCTGGCCGAGGCGTCGTCCCAGCTGCACTCCCACCCGGGCCAGGTGCTCATACTTCAGCTTGTGCAGCAGATCCTGCAGTGTACCGCCCTTGTCGTACTGCCAGAGCGCATGCTGGGCCCATACTCCTTCGGGCTGGACGTCTGTTGCCGAAAAAAGGGTACGCTCCGGATTGGCCTCCGTAAAACGCTCCACCATGCAAAATGTGCAGATCTGCCGTTCACGCTCCGTTACTTCCATTCCGCAGCACACACAAACCCGGGGGAACACGATTCCCGAAATACCCCTAACAACGATGTTTCGCAAAGTATGCAGCATGGAGTGGTAAATTTCCTGCTCTGTGGTTTATCCTATAGATCCGACAGAACCCGGTTCCTTACAACATTTTTTGCTCGCGCGGTAAAAAATTTTCGGCATCCTCTATATTTAATTAGATTTACATGATACTTTGGTTTCACAAGCACACTTGACTGGTTTGGTTTCTCTGTTATCTTCTTATTCCGTTTCACCCACATAATCAGAATACGTTCACATGGCATCACTTGGCAATGACCTGGCTACCATCCGAGAGCAGCAGGGAAAAACACTGGAGGAGATACACGACGCAACCAAAATCCCGGTTCATATACTCCAGGCGATCGAAGATGGCACCATTTTTACCGATTTTGAAGAGAACAAAACCTATATACGAAGTTATATACGCAGCTACGGCAAAGCCCTGGATATCACTGAAAGTGCCGTAATAGAGGCCCTCGATCATTATGAACTGGGTACCTACGACGGACAACTGCTTGATTTTGTTGACCTGGATCGCGAACGACCCACATTTACCTATGATGAAGATGCTGCTGCGGAAGACGTTTCCGCTGAGAAGGAGGAAGTATCACCGGCCCGAAATGAAGACGACGAGGATTCATCCGTAAAGGAGTTCACCCCTTCTCTTTCTCGCCGCAAACAGGCGGAGGCCCGGCACCGGCCCGGGAGCGACACCCGGGAACCCTCGGTCAGTTCCGTCGACTGGGCCGACCTCGGGCGAAAATTCACTCCCCTTGAAAACCGATCCCGGATCTGGATTGCAGTGGCCGTAACCCTGTTGGTACTCGCGGGAGTGGTTGGCTACTGGTACTACACAAACAGCGACCTGATGGGGCAAGAAAACGGCCCTTCGGCGCCTGAACAGACACAAAATATCACACAGCCGGGTATTGTTCCCGACTCCCTGCAGCTCGGCGTGTCAAACAGTGAAGATACCTCCCAGGTCGACGTGGGACCATCACAAGCCGAGGTGCCCGCCCAGCTTTCTGACACCCTGTATATCGATATCTACGCCGCCTACAACCGGCTGGAACCGGTTCGTGTCTATACCGATGTCATGGGCGAATTTAACCCCTATTGGATTGAGCAGGGAGACGCCCTTCGCTTCGAATTTATCGATTTTGTACGCATTATGGGCGATTATGACCGCATGGAATTGCTGATGAACGGGCACCCGGTCGAAAATTTTGAAAATCGTTTCCTCACCACAATTGATGCCGACTCGCAATATGTGGAACTCCCACGCAGTCTTTTCACGGAAAGTGACAGGTGGTTCCAGCCGCCACCGGATTCCACGGAGTTAAATTTTCCGCCGCCGGCCAACATCAGTGATCGTCCACGGTTCCCAACCATCAATTGAGCATAAAATCAATGGATCGCAAACAAGCTGAAGAACGGGCAGAGGAGTTGCGCGACCTGCTGGAACGCGCCAACCGCGCCTATTACCAGGAGGCCCAGCCCTTCATTTCTGACCGCGAATTTGACGAATACCTGAAGGAACTGGAACAGCTGGAGGAGAAATACGATCTGCAGGATCCCGACTCGCCCACACACCGGGTAGGTGGCGAGCCCTCGAGCGATTTCCCGACCGTGGAACACCCGGTTCCCCTGCTGAGCCTGGATAATACCTACAACGAAGAGGAACTCAACGATTTTGACAGGCGAGTGCGGGAAATCCTGGGCCACACCGATTTTACCTACATGGTGGAACTGAAATTTGACGGGGCTGCTGTTCGATTGCGCTACGAGCAGGGCCACCTGGTACTCGGGGCCACCCGCGGCGATGGGGAACGGGGTGACGATATCACCCGGAATATCAAGACTATCAGGGATCTGCCGCTCACCCTCAAAAACGGGTATCCCGATGTTGTGGAAGTACGCGGGGAGGCTTACATGGAGCGTGAAGCGTTTGTCAGGCTTAATGAACACCGTGAAGAAGAGGGACTAGACGTTTTTGCCAATCCCCGAAATTCCACGGCCGGCTCCCTGAA
>JAWVZC010000234.1:0-6942 GCA_033722415.1 Balneolaceae bacterium
CTCGTTTTGTTCGCACCAAAACGCAAGGCCAGCTCATCACGGCCCTGATGGGATTCATCGTCTTTTTTGATGATTACGCAAACACCATGGTGGTGGGCAATACCATGCGCCCGCTGACGGACAAGCTCCGCATCTCCCGCGCAAAACTGGCCTATTTGGTGGATGCCACTGCCGCACCGATCGCCACGGTAGCCTTGGTCAGTACCTGGATCGGGGCGATGGTCGGGTTTATATCGGATGCCGAGGCCAAGATGCCGAATTTCAACGAGGCTGCGTACTCCGTATTTTTCAACTCGCTGCCCTACAACTTCTACGCATTTTTCACCATCCTGTTTGTGATCCTGATTGCCTGGTCGGGGCGCGATTTCGCCACCATGCTGAAGGCGCGGATCAATCTCTACAAGGCAAAGCACGACTCCGACCTGGACCGCTATAACCTTTACAAGGACAAGATCCGGGAGGACGAGGAAAAGAAGAAGGAGTCTCACTGGATCAACGCTGCCATCCCTATCGCCGTGCTGGTTTTTGGGTGTATCGGCGGGTTGTACGTGACCGGCGAGGGATCGACAATCCAGGAGATCATCGAGACGGCCGACTCCTACAAGGCCCTGCTCTGGAGCGGGCTGCTCTCGATGGTGGTGGCGATAGCGATGACGCTTTCGCTAAACCTGCTCAGTATCAACGATACGCTGGAGGGAATGATGGATGGCATGCACACCATGTTTGACGGGCTGCTGATCCTGGTACTTGCCTGGGCACTGAGTGCCATCACGGTGGAGCTCAATACCGCGGACTTTCTCGTTTCCATCTTCGGTGACCTGCTGAACCCGTTCTGGCTGCCCGCCATTATCCTGCTGCTGTCGGCCGTCACCGCGTTTGCCACCGGTTCCAGCTGGGGCACCATGGGCATCCTGATGCCGCTGGTGGTGCCGCTGGCCTGGGAGATCGGAAACAGCAGCGGCCTGGAGTTTGAGGTGGTGCACGAAATTATCTACGCCAGCGTCAGCTCCGTGCTGGCGGGATCGGTCTGGGGCGATCACTGTTCACCCATCTCCGATACCACGATTCTCAGCTCGATCGCCACCCAGTGCGACCACGTGGAACATGTCAATACGCAGCTGCCGTATGCGATGATCGTCGGCACCCTGAGCATCATGGCGATGATCGGCATGCTCGTGTTCAGTATCCCGTGGTGGATCATCTACCCGCTGGGGGTTATCCTCATAGTCGCCATCATTTTCAACTTCGGCAAGATCCCGGATCCCGCCGATTATACCCCCGAAGGCAGGGAGCCCGCCCTGACGAACCTGGACCAATAGCCAGTGGATGACAATTACCGTTGGTTTACCGACCCGGCCGAGGTGAGCAACCGCACTCGGGTAGATCCCACCAAAGTAATGTTCTCCCGGCTGCGTAAATTTTTTTTGTTTGTCAGCTTTATAAACGCACTTGTTTCAGGTAAGACTGCCAGTCACTAAAACCGGTCAACAAAGCCCTGAAGCCCTGGTGCAGGGTACGCCTCGGGTAACGGGTTTTTCGGTGTTCCCATCCCACGTGAACCTGAATTTCATCAATATCATCACAGGCTGCGGAATAGTTATGAACCGGGATTGTTGTGTACAAAAAGTGAAGCAACAAATGAAAACTGAAAAAATATGTGAAACACAATGATTTTGACACAACAACAAAAAAATCTAGTCAGATTTGCTACGGTAATCCTAGCGTGTTTAGTTATGTTCTCAGCCTGCAGAACCAATATTATCGGCAGTTCCTCCGTCGAAGATAGCCAGCTAAAATTGGTGTTGAATCTTGAAAAGCAGGAAGTGGGGCATTTAAGCCAGCTTGAAGCGCAATTCAGCGTCAAAAACATTTCTGGTGGACCTATTTCCTACCGGTTTTCGTCCGGGTGCCAGCACGGGTTTACCATTGAGAAGGGAAACGAGCTTGTATTTGACAGTCGAATGGCATACGGCTGCACGCAAGCACTTACAGAACTGAACCTGGAACCCGGGGAAAGTAAAACCTATTCCATTTTACTGGAATCGATTTCGGATGATGAATTCAAAACCAATGATGCCGGCATTTACCAGCTGAATGCGTTTCTGCTGGAGGGATACAGCCCCGAAGTAAGCACCTCGTTTACGCTGAAAAACGGTGTCAACTAACCTGATATCTCGCGAAATAAAAGGTTCGTTTTCTTGGCAATTAAGCGGAAATAGCCTGCCGGTGTCCACGAAAGGACGTCTGTGCAAGGTATTTTCGCTTCGCCTTAAAAGAACATTGGCTTTGACCAGTAATCAGGCCCTGGGGTAGCACATCGGGTTAAAGGTTCAAACTAAAACCCGGGAGAGTTACAGAATAGAAAAAGGGTCAGTGTCATTTTTTCAAACAATTCTCTTCGAAATACCTCCATATAAGCCACTCTTGTGGTTTACAGGAGGGGTTTGAGGAGGTCACAACAGCATAATTTCAAATGCCTGTTATGTTGTGACCTGCTTCAGAGGAGCAGATTGGAAACAAGGCCGTTCGACCTATCGTCCTGTCAGTTCAAATTCATACCTGTTCCGTTCATCAACTTCCATTCTGCCGTCTTTGTAGCGTCGTTCCTCGAAGGTTACCCGACCGTTTTTGTCGACCAGCAGCACAGTGGAGCATCGGGTGCCGTATTTCTCGGTTTTGATGAAGATCGGGGAGACGGCCCGTTCCAGCTCTTTGGGTATGCCGGTGTCGGGTAGCTCGGGGTCAGGGGCCGGCTGATCGTCCTGCAGGAGATCAAAGAGGGCGGAGGTATCTATCTTTTCATACCCGACGATATCGGAAAGCCGCTGTTTGGCACGTTCGGTTTTCGGCCAGGAGGTATTCAGCAGGTGGTTGCTCAGACCATAAGTGCCGGGCTCCAATACCCGGTACCCTTCGGACCGGTTGGAGTAGTAGTAGAGTTGCTCCGGAGATCCCAGCAGCAGGTTAAACCCGTTATAGCTGTCCGAGTTGTCATCGATATCTTCCAGATATGAGTCCGGCGCATCGTCGGAAACCAGAAAATCGAGTACAAGATGTCCCCGCGAGGGAGCATCATTACGGCGATTGTCGGGATCCCGGTAGTTGGTGAGGGCGGAAAATTTCCCGTGCCTGGTGATCCCCATCCAGGTGCCGCCGGCTTCCAGATCCTTACCGGCGAGCAGCTGGTTGTGCTCCTCCCAGAATTGCGCCCCGCGGGTGGGGCGCCCGTAAAATTCATCCCTGTTGGCGGCAAACACCAGATCGTACCGGGGATGCTGTTTATAAGAAAATGCAATCAGGCACATGGGCAAACAATTTCCGGTTCCGAAGTATCCTAACGATAACGATATAGATCATAAAATCAATCACTTTCAGGAGAATATACCAGATGGCGCATCCGCGGTGTTTCTTACCCGGCAGGATTATCGACTTACCTGCCGTTCTCAAAAGGATGTATATCATATCGGCGGGATACCCTGGTGGAAGCCAGGTAGGTGCCCGGAGCCCAAACAGAAAGCCGTGAAATACCACGATATGGGCCGTCAGCGGCGCTCTTCCGGTAATAGTGGGCTCTTGCCACTACTGTTGAATGGTTCCCGTTGCTCAAGTCGGGATATTTTGCCGGGTCCCGAAAACCTCCGGGATTGGCGGGCAGTTGCAAGGCAGGTGTAAACCTGTCAATTTCCGGGTCATCCGCCGGTTCCATCGGTTGTTATGTTGCCCGATAAACAAAAGATATTCTCTGAACAATTTAGCATATTCATGCCTGACGAGCTGAAATTAATATACCGGCATACCGCCCGTGTCACTGATCAAACAAAATCAATCGTTTTCCGTTCGGGATTACCTGTTTATCGCTGTAGGCCTGCTGGGTCTGTTTGGTTTCCTGATGACATACGGGGACCATGATCCACGTTCGATGCTTACGCTTTCCGCAGAGCACTCGGAAGTGGCCTCAGCTAGTGATTCGCTGGCTGATTTCCTCGGATTTAACATGAGTAATTTTCGTTCTCAAATTCTTTTCCGCAGTGAAGATCGCCTGCTGGATAGTCTTCAGCACAATCTTGGACGAAGAGAGGTTATTACCCGTCTCCTGCGGGACAGCTCCACAACCCTGTTTCCATTTGTTTGGGAGGTTCACTATGAGCGTAAATCACCCGGCGCTACTGAAACCGGAGTGGTTATCGGGAACAATGCGGACGCCAGAAATACCGAACCGAATGAGTTTATTATTCAGCTGGATCCCTCCGGGCGCTGGACCCAGTATTCCCTTGGAAGTGATATCATGCACAGCCGGTCGGTAAATCGGGAGGCGGTCCTCCCGGTTTTTCGTTCCGAAACAATACGTGACCGGTACAGGTCTCTGCCCGATTCGCTGTGGCACGACCGGCTCGGATTTGACCTGCAGCAAGACTACAATGATACCCTCGCATCAGGTAGCCCACCGGCGGGAAGGGCGGGTACCTACCTGTTTTCCCGTCGCCAGATTACCAGGATGAGTAATTTCTACCTGGAGAAGACGGCATGGAATATCGAACTCTTCAATGTAGAGGATGTGCGAATAGAATCCCGGGGAAATGGGATCGTTGCCCTGTTGCGCTACCGTTCGGAGCAGCCGATTTACGGCCAGCAGGTTACCCTGGAAACTTCGATAACTCCCACCGGTTCGCTGCTGAATCTGAATGCAACCTACAATCCCAACGGAGGCGGCGGGTCTGAAACTCCGCAGGTTTGGCAGCTGATAACGATTGTACTCATTTTTCTATTTGGCATTGCGGTGATCACGATCTTCTACTTTCGAATTCGTGCACGGGTGGTCGATACCAGGTCGGCCCTGGTAATCAGCATTATCGCCGGTTTTATTGTGCCTGCGATTGTACTGCTTAACGAGTTGCATGAGATCGATTTTTTGCTGGAGGGGTCCAGCTGGGTGGATTTCGTGGGTGTGGCCCTGAGCATGGGAATTACCGGGGCGATGGCGTCCGTGGGACTGTTTGTCATTTCCGGAGTCGGAGACTCGCTTACTC
Source organism: Balneolaceae bacterium (assembly GCA_033722415.1). Lineage (GTDB taxonomy): Bacteria > Bacteroidota > Rhodothermia > Balneolales > Balneolaceae > JAMQKA01. The sequence continues at coordinate 5,028 of JAWVZC010000234.1, forward strand.
GGCAGCACTGGCAGCAGAAACTGGAGTGTTACGACTACCTGCGGCTCGGCATGTTCTTCAATAAGCCGGTCGGTGAGGTCCTGGTCCGTTCGGTTGTGTTACTGTTTATACTGGCCGGTCTCTGGTCTGCGCTTCTATTTATGTTTCCCGATCTCTATATCCAGGTTGATGAACCGGTACTTAGTTACGAGGTTCTCTGGCCTCCCGTCTTTCTGGTGTTTGACAATCTCTGGTACAGCATGATCTATATTTTCAGTATCTACCTGGTCCTGGGTTCGCAGGTGTATGCCCAGACCTCCAGCAAATGGGTGGCCGGCCTCGTTATGGTGCTGGCGGTTGCCATTACGGAGCCGGTGTTTTTCGGGAGCGGACCGCAGCTCGACCGGGTCCTGCTAATGGGGTTTTTAGGAATGGCCCTTACCGCGATCTACCTGTACTGGGATTTTCTGACCCTGTTTGTAACTCATTTCCTGTTCAACAGCTTCCTCATGGTGGCGGGTGGATGGCTGGTGGGCAACTCCCCCGACTTCTATCTGGTCATCCTTTACCTGCTGACGCTGACGGCCCTGGTTGTAGTGGGATCGCTGTTTATCGTCAGGGGCAAGGAGCAGCAGGCCCTGCCCGACTACGTGCCCGAATATGTGGAGGAGCTGGCGCAGGAGGAGCGGATCAAGCAGGAGCTTCAGATTGCACGCGACGTACAGCAGTCGTTTTTGCCGGTACGCACCCCGGAAGTTCCCGAACTCGACCTGGCCGCCATCTGCAAGCCGGCCTATGAAACCGGGGGTGATTATTACGATTTTATCCCGCTTGATAACCACAGGCTGGGCGTAGCCATCGGGGATGTCAGTGGAAAAGGTATCCAGGCCGCTTTCTATATGACGTTCACGAAGGGGGTTCTCCACACACTCTGCCGGGAAACCGAATCTCCGGCCGAGGTACTCAAGAAAGCCAACCGGCTTTTTTACGAAAATGCGCAGCGGGGAACCTTCATCTCGCTGATCTACGGGATCGTGGATACCCGCCGGATGACCTTCAGTTTTGCCCGGGCGGGGCATAATCCCATACTTCACTACTCTGCTGCTCAGAATTCCCTCAGTGAACTGCAGCCCAACGGACTGGGACTCGGACTTACGATTTCCGAGTCGTTCGACAATAATATCGAAGAACGTACCCTCCGGCTCGGCCGGGAAGACCTGCTGGTACTCTACACGGACGGTGTGGTTGAATCACTCAACACGAATCACAAATTTTACGGTACGGAAAGGCTGCGTACGTTGATTGAATCCAGAAAGAACAAAAACGCCCGGGATGTACTCACTGATCTGGTAACCGATGTTACCGGGTTTTCAGGTGATGCCCAGCAACACGATGATATGACCATTATGGTAATAAAACTTAAAAATGGCAGTTAGAATAAATAAATTATGTCGTTCCAAATAATATCATTTTGCTTATGAAAAAGTTGGTTCTTACACTCTTCGCCTTGTTACTGTTGCCGGGTTACGCATCTACCGAACATGAGAATCGGGATGAGCCGGCTGCAATCGGTATCAGCTGGTACTCCCTGGAGGAAGCACAGCAGCTAGCTGAAAACAGCAGCAAAAAAGTGATGATCTACATGGAGGCCAGCTGGTGCGGGTACTGCAAGAAGATGGAAAATGAAGTATTTCCGCAACAGGATGTGCAGGATATGATTCACAAATATTACTATCCGGTGCGACTGGATATTGAATCCGGTGATGAAATTGTCTACAACGGGGATCTGTTTACCGAGCAGGAGTTTGCCAATACCATCCGTGTGACGGGTACCCCAACCTACCTGTTCATTGATGGTAAGGGCGAAATTCTTGGCAAACAACCCGGGTTTCTGCCTGCGGACGTATTCAAGTCACTGCTTTCATATGTCGGTACC
>JAWVZC010000235.1:0-6935 GCA_033722415.1 Balneolaceae bacterium
GGACAGAGCATCCCGTGGTAAAAGTATTTGACGAGGAGACCGGCGAAATGGTCTATGTACTTCGATCGCACAAGCCCGCATTCAGGCCCTTCGTGTTCGAAGAAGGCAGCTACCGGGTTGAGGTTGGGAATCCTGAAACAGGGCAGTGGCAAACCCACGCAGGTCTGACACCTTCTCAGTAAAGGGTAACCGGAAAAAAATTTTTTAAACAAGATGCATGGTGAAATGACAACTCGTGCAAGATTAATACTGATATTGCTTGGTGCGCTGTTTCTAAACAGCTGCGGAAGCCCCGGGCAGGATAAAAATGAGAAACCGATGAACGTCCTGTTCATAGCGGTGGATGATCTCAGGCCGGAACTAAATACCTATGGGGCAAGCCATATACAATCTCCCAACATCGACCGCCTGGCGGCATCCGGCATCCAGTTTGACAGCGCCTATGCCAACGTGCCGGTGTGCGGGGCTTCGCGGGCCAGCCTGCTCACGGGAATCCGGCCCACCCGCGACCGGTTCCTGACCTACTATACCTGGGCGGAGAAGGACGCCCCTTCGGCCGTCACCCTCCCGGAACATTTTCGTAACCACGGCTATTACACCGTCGGGCGCGGCAAGATTTTTCATCACCAAGTGGACAGCGAGGATAGCTGGGACGAGAACTGGCGCCCGCCTGCCAACGGTCCAACCTGGAGAGACTACTATCTGCCTGAGAACCAGAAAATGGACACGACCGGCAGCAAACGGGGTCCTGCTTTCGAGAGTGCGCTCGTTCCGGATTCGGCGTATTCCGACGGCAAGATGGCAAACAAGGTGATCGATGACCTCAGGAAACTTAAAGACCGGGATGAGCCGTTTTTCCTGGCGGCCGGCTTTCTGAAACCGCACCTGCCGTTCAATGTACCCCAAAAATACTGGGATATGTACGATCCGGAGCAGATCGAATTTCCTGCGACCCAGTTTGGGAACTCGGGGGCGCCCGAACAGGCTTATCACAATTTCGGGGAGTTGCGCAATTACGGCAATATACCTCCCGATGCGCGGCTGCCCGACTCCCTTGCGCGTAAGCTGATTCACGGGTACTACGCCGCCGTCAGTTATGCCGATGCGCAGGTCGGACGACTGCTGGATGAGCTGGACCGGCTGGGCCTGCGGGAAAATACGATAATCGTTTTATGGGGGGACCACGGCTGGAACCTGCGTGAGCACGGGCTCTGGTGCAAGCACTGCAACTTCGAAACGTCCCTGCACTCACCGCTGATCTTAGACATTCCCGGCGAGGCCGAGGGGCTGCAGATCGACGAAGTGGTCGAGTTCGTGGATATCTATCCCGGCCTGGTGGAAGCCGCCGGTTTGCCGCACCTCCCGCAATTGCAGGGCGAAAGCTTTGTTCCCCTCATAAAGGGTAATGAAAGTGGATGGGATAATGTTGCTGTCTCAAAATGGCACTCCGGGCTGACGCTGATTAAAGACCAGTACTTTTACACGGAGTGGAGCGACAGCACCGAGGCGATCCACGCGCGCATGCTGTTCGATCACGAAAAGGATCCCGATGAAACAAATAATTTGGCTGATGATCCCGCGTACGAAGATATTGTACAAGAACTGAGTAAACAGTTAAAAGCGGAACGGGGGTTTTAGCCTTGATAAATAGAACCTATTGTAGGTGATGATCATTGGTCTGACTTCCCGGTTCTGACATTATGCAGTATTTAAAATGACTCCCTGCATGATGTTATTTAACCTGGAAAAATCAGTGACCCCAACGATAGCAGTACGTGCCTTCACCGGCGTCATCCCGGGCCCCGACCTGGGATCTCGCAGAGATACCACGCCGTTGATTTTGTTGAACGAATTGAACAGCGTTTCTCGTCCCCGCGAGATCCTGAAACGAGTACAGGATGACGTCGAGGTGGAATCTGAAAAATGAGATTACATTCAAAACGGAGAGGCTAAAAACGAAATGCTGTAGTACTGAAGTGAGTGGATTGAGCAGAAGCCATAGTTGCTCTGAAATTCCATTACAAATGCGGTCCTGGTATAACGAGCATTAAATACACTCACCGGCGTCATCCCGGGCCCCGACCCGGGATCTCGCGGGGATACCACGCCGTTGATATTGTTGACCGATTTGAACAGCGTTTCTCGTCCCCGCCAGAGTCCTGAAAGAGATACTGAAACAAGTTCAGCAGGATGATTCAGGATGACGGCAGGGACTAAACCGGATGGGTATGTTGTTGGAAAAGGAGGCACTTGCAGAATTGAAAAACCGGGCAGTGGGCCAGTGATGGATTTACTTCAACCATTCCGGGTCGACTACTTTTTTAAAGTACTGGTACTACGTAGCTCTTATCCCTTCTGTTTTTTGCGGTACCGGCTGGGGGGAAGGCCCATAATCTTGTGGAACAGCCTGGAGAAATAATGGGGATCATCATATCCGAGTTTTCGGGCAATTTCGTTGATGTTCAGCTCTGTCAAATCCAGGTATTGGCATGCTTTCTGAATTTTCAGGTGGATGAAGTAATCGATGGGAGAGTAGCCGGTTTTCTCTTTGAACAGGGCGGAAAAGTAGGAGACCGAGTAGTGCACATGGTCGGCCAGTTCTTCCAGGGAGAGCGACCGGTCCAGGTGTTGACGCATGAACGAGATGGCGTGTTCAATCACATTATCCGGTTCGCTCTGAGACTGCAGCCGTTCAAATGCGTTCGGGAAGAAGAGGGATCCCAGTAAGTGCCAGAGACAGGTGTTGGCATACCCCAGGTTGTCGGTACTATAGCCCCGTTCGAGCGTGCGGTAAATTTCGTCGAAAAGCGTAACACGGCGCCGGGTTTGCGGCATCCGGCGGTGGACTGCCGAACCGTTGTTATGTTCAATCTCGGCAAAATGACCGGCTCTTAGTCCGGCAAAGTGGATCCAGTAGATCGTCCAGGGATGCAGCTCATCCGCACGGTACCGGTGCGGATGGTTAGGCGGCAGAATAAACAATGTATTCGGCTCTACCGTGAAACGCTCCTCTTCCACCTCGTACCAGCCACTGCCATCTACACAATGGATCAGGATGTATTCGTCAATACCCTCGGTTCGTTCCCGGTAATGAAACTCCGCATTCGGAAAATACCCGATGTGAGTCAAATAGAGACTGTTCAGCAGCGGGTGGCTCTCCAGCCGCGAAATCACCGCCCGGGGCAGTACTATCATTTTTTGACCGGCAAACCCGGCACCCTTTCTCGGCATGGATTCCTTATTCATCTCGTAATGACCTTTCTTAACGGGCTAGTATAGGTTGCATCCTTGACCATAATCATAGGTTTAAAAAGTAATATAATCCAACAAATTCTGAAAATAGTCCATTGATAATGTGAGAACCAACAAATAAAATATTTCATATCACAAGATGTTACCGGTTTGAAATACTGTACCCTGGGGCAGCATTGCTGGTAAGCTGTTTGCAGCGCCGGGTGTGATGCAGTTTTTATTGATTTAGTGAATGGTTTTAAATAATGTGGAATTTGGATTACTCTATTCGCCCGAAATCCGTCTCAACCGCAACCACTAACTAAAAGTAGACAGGGATAACGATGGGAAGATTTTCACGGAAAGATTTTCTGCGAAACAGCTTGCTGGGGGCAACAGGGCTGGCTATGGCTCCGCTGGGCTCTCGGGCAGCGAAAACAACTGAACTGGAACAGCGTGACTGGCAACGGAAGTTTGCACCGAATGACAGGATTCAGATCGCCACGATCGGGATGGGTATTATATCCCATTACGATACAAAAACCGCCCTCGAAGTACCGGGCGTGGAGTTTGTAGCCGCCGCCGACTGTTACGACTCGCGTCTTGTACGAACAAAGGAGGTATTTGGAAAGGATGTATTTACCACCAAAGATTACCGCGAAATCCTGGATATGCCTGAAGTGGACGCCGTTCTAATCTGCACCCCGGATCACTGGCATGCCCGTATGACCATCGATGCGCTGGAGGCGGGCAAGCATGTGTACTGCGAAAAGCCGATGGTTCACGATATCCCCGAGGGCGACCGGGTGGTACAGGCAGCCGAACAGAGCGAAAGGGTAATGCAGGTGGGCAGCCAGTTTGCCAGTGATCTCGTGTTTCAAAAGGCGAAAGAGTTGTACCGGGAGGGGGCCATCGGTACCCTGAATCAGGTGGTGGCAACCTATAACCGCAACTCCTCGCTAGGAGCCTGGCAGTACTCAATTCCGCAGGATGCCTCTCCAGAGACGGTCGACTGGCAGGGCTTTCTTGGTGATGCACCGGATGTGGAGTGGGATCCCAAGCGCTTTTTCCGATGGCGATGTTATCATGACTACGGGACGGGTGTTCCGGGCGACCTGTTTGTGCACCTGTTTACCGGCATTCACACGGTGCTGGGGGCCGTCGGTCCCACGCATATTTCGGCCTCGGGCGGTATCCGCTCCTGGTTCGACGGTCGGGAAGCCCCGGATGTGATCATCGGGCAGTATGAGTACCCGGAGACAGACCATCACCCCGATTTTACCCTGGTGCTGCAGAGTAACCTGGCCGACGGCGGCGGCAGCGGGTCCATGTTCCAGTTTATCGGTGACAAGGGAGCCATCGAGGTTTCTCCCGGGAATTCGGTAAGGCTGACCAGTTATCCACGGCGAGAGCCTTCGGTCGATAACCTAGTCAGGGGATACAATTCAGTAATGACTTTTTCAGAGGAGGTGCAGAAGGAATTTGAACAGAATTACCGGGAGGAGCACGCCGAGATTATGCCCTCTCCACCAGCCCTGAACCAGAGGGAAGAATTTGAAACTCCGAACGGATACGATGCCCGGCTGGATCATATGGTTCAATTCTTCGATTCCATCCGCAACGGGACCCCGGTGTTCCAGGATGCCGCATTCGGTTTTCGCGCGGCGGCCCCCGCACTGCTTACCAACAGGAGTCAGCAGGAACGACAGGTCATACGCTGGGATCCGGACAACATGAAGGTAGTCTGAGATACGGTAGTGGCTGGCATGCGAATCAGGGTGATAAAATCTTTCTGGGCATCTCTGATCGAAGTCGGGTTACGGGATCTCTCTTACCGTTGATGGTAATGGGGAGGATCGTGGGATATCGTTCCCTCTCGAGTTCCTGAAACGGGAAGAAATAGCAGTGTAAGGAATCAGGGCAATCACTACACACATCGGCGTAATCCCGCACACGGATGCGGGATCTCGCTGCGATCCCGAACGCTGATTCTGCTGATTCATTCGATCAGTGTTCATCGTCCCTGTCAGGATACTGAAATAAGGTTAGCAGAATGGTTCAGGGTTATTTCCAGGGATATCTGGATGGGTACTTTTCAGCGATTTTAACAAAGATCATGTAATTGAAAGCAAAACTAATAAACCAAGCGATACCATGAAGAAAATAGCATTACTGGGAACCGGATTAATCGGGCGGTTTTACATTGAAGCGATACAGGGACAACGCAGGCCGGATCGTGTTGTCACCGTTTACTCGCGAACAGAAGAGCGGGTAAAGAAATTTGCCAGTGAGTGGGGCATTCCTGAGTGGACCACGGATATGGATAAGGCAATATACGACACAGAAGCGGACATCATACTGATCGCTCTTCCCAATTTTTTACACAAGGAGGCGGCCCTGAAAGCGGCTGAAGCCGGCAAGGCGGTACTCTGCACCAAGCCGCTCGCGATGAACGGGCAGGAGGCGCTTGAGATTTTGGAAGCTGTAGAAGAAGCAGGCGTATTTCACGGATACCTCGAAGATCTGGTCTATACCCCAAAAACGCTGAAATCACTAAAGTCGGTCAGGAGTGGTTCGCTCGGCCAGATTCTCTGGGCCCGTTCACGAGAGGCGCATCCCGGCCCGCACAGCGACTGGTTCTGGAACAAGGAAAAATCGGGCGGCGGGGCCATCATCGATATCGGCTGCCACTGCATCGAAATAGCTCGCAGTTTTATCGGGAAGGATATCCGTCCCGTCGAGGTGATGTGCTGGGCGGAGACCCAGGTAAAACCGATCGAGGCGGAAGACAACGCCCTCGGCTGGGTGCGGTATGCCAACGGGGCTATCGGCCAGTTTGAGGTTAGCTGGTCGTTCCGCGGGGGGATGGACCTGCGGGATGAGGTGTCGGGCACCGAGGGATCACTCCGGCTCGATCACTTCCTGCGGACCGGGTTCGAAATGTATACCGCAGGTGGTCAGAAAGGCTACGTCGCCGAAAAGGCGGAGAGCGACAGCGGCTGGCTGTTCCCGGTCGGGGATGAAGTACACAGCCTCGGCTACAACCACATGTTTACCGATATGCTGGATGCCATGGAAGATGGCAGCGAACCACGTGAATCGTTTTATGACGGGTATGTCGTAAATGCGATCATGGATGCCTGCTACAGCTCGGCGGAATCACGCCAATGGGAGCCGGTTGAACTCGAAATATGGCGTGGACGGGATGATGTGGAGGAAACCTCAGCGCTTACCGACTATGATGACCAGTATTACCTGATCAAGGAAGAGAAACTGCCGGACGGCAGAAAGAAGGTCATACTCAAGGACAAAGACTCTGGTGAAATATTGGAGAAGGTAATTGATTAACGGGCATGGTATCGTCACCAATGGTAAAGTTGAGAATAGTATAGCGACGGGCGTCTAACCGGTCGGAGTCTGCACGTAATTATGGGATAAAGGGATATCCTTATTCGATTTACTCCCGGTCCATCGTAATACGTTTTGGCGATATATGTAGACTAATATGCCGTTTATGGGGTGGCCACTTTCCTGAATATGGCGTGATGTGGAATCCCGGTATTTCAATGAAATACTATCAGCCGACTTTTTAACAAATAATATTGAACTGAATGTTGTACGCTAGAGATGATATTGTAATGGCCACCCGTTACCTGCTCGTGGTTTCGACAGGTCTTTTCCTGCTTGGTGGATGCGGTAGCAAA
>JAWVZC010000236.1:0-6901 GCA_033722415.1 Balneolaceae bacterium
AAATCGGGTAACGTTTACAAATGAGTAATAGTACAACTTTGAATGCTTGAAGTCTAGCCCAGATCACATTCAGGCAATCGCTTTTCGCCAGGTGTTCAGTTGTTCAAAAGAGGATAACATGCGAGACCCGTACCAGCTGAACCATTCGCCGTTGACCGTTAACACCCGGGTGTTGGGCAGTTGTTCCTGAACTTCCTCCACATGGTTCTGCCTGAACGGGAACGGTTCGCTGCTGAGCAGCACCAGATCCGGGTAGCGCTGGCGGATCTGCCGGAGTTCAATGGTTGGGTACCGCTCCTGGTCGTCAAAAATATTCAGTAATCCCCAGTGATCCATCACGTCGCGAATGTAGGTATCGGAACCGACGGTCATCCAGGGATCACGCCAGATAAGATAAGCTGTGCGAAGCCGCGTTTCGCCGGGACGCTGCTCCAGCACGTTGCTGATACGCCGGGTGAGGCTGCGGGCTGCATCGGCGACCCCCAGCAATCTTCCCAGTTCATGGATGGTTATCAGAGCGTCTTCGATTGTTGCAATATCGGTACAGTGAACCTCGCACTTCCGCCTGAGCTGTTCAATATCCGCTTTCCTGTTTTCCTCCCGGTTGGCGATGACGAGGTCGGGATCAGCTTGGAAAATGTTATCCAGTACCGGGTTTTTTGTACCGCCCATAATCGGGATATCATCGACGTCATCTTCCGGGTGAACACAAAAACGTGTTCGCCCCACCAGTTTGTTTTTCAATCCCAGGTCAATCAACAGTTCCGTAAGGCTGGGTACGAGGCTGATGATACGGTTGAAGGATGTGGACATGTAAAAGGATTCGGTGATTAGTGAAAAAGTGGTTGTTGTTAATAGCCAGCGGTTCCTGTCTAAGCAGAGACGCATCGAATGCGTCTCTGCAGCATTCATTGCTAATTAATCTTTAAACCGGCGTACGATTGATACTACCTGGTTCCCGTAGTGTCCGCCGAACAGGTTGGTATGCACCAGCAGCGGGTAAAGGTTGTAGATATCCCTGCGGTTGTTAAAGTCGGGCGGCAGCGGCCATGCCTCGTTGTAGGCCCGGTAAAATTTGGCAGAAAATCCCCCGAAAAGATGGGTGAACGCCAGTTCTATTTCCCTGTTGCCGTAATATACGGCCGGATCGTAGATGGTGGCACGGCCCGTGCTGTTGTAAAAATAGTTGCCGCCCCACAGGTCTCCATGCAGCAGGCTGGGCGGTTCTTTGGGAAAAATATCGGGCAGTTTCCGGTACATCTGCTTGAACGGGGTTCGTATGTCTGCGGACAGTTTGCCGGCGTCCACAGCCATCCGGAGCTGGGGCTCCATCCGTTCACGGATGAAAAACTCGGTCCAGTTGTCATGCCACCGGTTTGACTGGGGCAGCTTGCCGATATAGTTGTCGTCGTCGAGGCCGTACTCTTCCCTGCGTACCTTGTGGAGCCGGGCCAGTTCGCGCCCGAAATCCTCTGCCGAGGTCGGTCCCTCGGTTCCCTCCTCGATATATTGCAGCAGCAGGTACCCGGTGTTCTGTTCGCAGGTTCCCTGTTCGATTACAGCGGGGACCACCAGTTTGGTTTTTGCCGACCGCAGCAGGTTCAGTCCCCGGACTTCCTTGACGAACAGGTCGGGGTCCGCCGTTGTATTCCATTTTAAAAAACAGCGACCGGCATCTTCCAGCTCGATGATTGCGGCCTGGTTGATGCTTCCTCCCGAGGCCCGGCGGGTAGATACGATCCTCTGCCTGGTTTTCCGGTTTATCTCCTCTTTCAGCGTGTCAGGAATCATTACAATCCTATAGAATTATATATCATGTTTAGTGGCTATATCAGATTGCAAAAAAACGGGGAATCCTTCTGTCTCATCCCGGATTCCGGCTGTCGGAAATCACGTGGTGGCACTGAGCGTTGATCTGTTGCGGGCTGAGCTCAACGGAAGAGACCTTGCGAGATCCAGAACCAAGTTCAAAATGAGATAAAGGCTACTTTATTAACCGCTAAACGCGTGTATGTGTTAGCGAATGACTACTCCTCAATTTGCTGTTTAAGTTCCTCCAACAAAGATTCGCAGCTTCGCTTCACAACCTGGAATACGTTTTCAAAACCCTGCATCCCCCCGTAATACGGATCGGGGACAGCGCCGTCACCCGGTCGGCGATCAAAGTCGCGCATCAGCGCTATCTTGTGGCCGAACCGGTTCTTTCGATCCAGGTTTTGCACGTTTCGCAGGTTGTCGTGATCCATCGCAAGGACAAGATCGTAGTACTCAAGGTCGGAATATTCGAATTTTCGGGATCGCGAATGCAGCTGTACCCCGTGTTTGTTGGCAACCTGCTGGCTTTTGCTGTTGGCCGCTTCACCGACATGATAGGCTGAAGTACCCGCCGAGTCAATCTCGAAATACGCCTCCAGCCCCTCTTTGTTCACCAGGTGCTGAAAAACACCTTCCGCCGTTGGACTCCGGCAAATATTGCCGAGACAAACAAAACAGATCTTGAAGGGATCTGCCGTTGTGATTTTTTTCTGTAGTGCCTGTTCCATACTAACTGCCATTTATCGGTTGTCCTGTTTCCATGGTTCATCATTTCGAAAAGAAATTCTGCCATAACATGCCGCCGTACCGTCGATTAGCCGGGAAATTGGCCATCCACAAGGTACTACACCAATATCAGAAAGTTAAAAGTGAAATTTATTTGTATACGTTCACCGTGTTGAAACTTTGCCCTGCAAACACTTTTTTTCTGCACTCCCCAGAAGCATTAATGATGAAATAATATGAACAGAAGAGCGAAAACTTGTATCTTGAGCGCTATTTTGTCGCAAAATTGCGGAAGTGACCGTAATTTTGCCGCAACAATTTCAGGTTGAAAGTTTGTATATTTTAGGTTTTCAATAAATAATTGTCGACTCTAATCGCCCTTATGGCTAAACAGTTTGAAGAGGTAAAACAGCTAAATTTTTCGAAGCTTGAGGTGGAGACACTCAAGTGGTGGAAAGCGCATAACATTTTTGAAAAAAGCGTATCCACCCGCGAAGAAGGGATTCCGTTCACCTTTTATGAAGGTCCGCCCACGGCCAACGGGAAACCCGGCATACATCACGTGCTTTCGCGCACGGTTAAGGACCTGTTCTGCCGGTATAAAACTCTTAAGGGATATAAGGTGGAGCGGAAAGCGGGATGGGATACCCACGGTCTCCCTGTTGAGATTGAAGTCGAAAAGGAACTCGGCCTGGAGGGGCGTGCCCAGGTCGAGGAGTACGGCATCAGCAAATATAACGATCACTGCCGCAAGAGCGTCCTCAAATACAAGGATCTCTGGGACCGGCTGACCAACCGCATGGCATACTGGGTAGATCTTGATGACCCGTATGTTACGTTTGAAAATGATTATATCGAGTCGATCTGGTGGGCCTTCAAAACGCTGTATGACAAAGGCCTGATCTACAAGGGGTACAAAATCCAGTGGTATTCGCCGGGCAGCGGTACCGTGCTCTCATCTCATGAAGTGAGCCTGGGGTACGAAGAGGTGCAGGACCCGTCGATCTTCGTGAAATTCAAACTGCGGATGTCCGAAGATACCTACTTCCTGGCCTGGACGACGACGCCATGGACCATCGTGTCCAACATGGCGCTGGCCGTCAACCCCTCCCTGGAGTATGCCAAGATCAAACTCTCGGAGGGCGATCGCACCGAATATTACATCCTGGCCAAAGAGTGCATCGAGGAAAATATCGACCACGAATACGAAATCGTGGAGACCTTTAAGGGGGAAGAGCTGGTCGGCTGGACTTACGAGCCGGTATTTGACTACGCCCTGGAACAGTATGACAAAGATGATGCCTGGAGGGTCATCTCGGCCGACTATGTGACCACCGAAGAGGGAACCGGTGTGGTCCATACCGCACCTGCTTTTGGCGCTGATGACTACGAAACCTGCCAGGAGGCCGGCATCCCGATGTTCAACCCGATCGATGAGGATGGGAAGTTCACCGATGAAGCCCCCGATTTTGAAGGGCAGTGGTTCAAGGATGCCGACAAGGAGATTGCCCGGGCCATCAAGGACAAATACCTGATGTACAAACATGAAACCTACGTGCACAACTATCCCTTCGACTGGCGCAAGGGAACCCCGCTGATGTCGTACCCGGTGGAATCCTGGTTTATCGAGACCACGGAAGTGAAGGACAAAATGGTAAAATACAACGCCGATATTAACTGGAAGCCGCCCAGCACCGGCACGGGCCGTTTCGGAACCTGGCTGGAGAACAATGTAGACTGGGCGATCTCACGGCAGCGGTACTGGGGCACGCCAATCCCGCTATGGGTGAGTGACAAAAATCCCGAGTACGTGGAGTGCATCGGCAGCGTGGAGGAACTGAAGAAGAAGGCGGGGCTCTCGGATGATGAGGAGATCGATCTTCATCGCCCACATATCGACGAGCTGACCTGGAAGGGGCCGAACGGCGGAACCATGCGCCGCGTGCCCGACCTGCTGGATGTTTGGTTCGATTCCGGTGCCATGCCGTTTGCCCAGTGGCACTACCCGTTTGAAAACAAGGAGAAATTCAAAACCAACTTCCCGGCCGACTTTATCGCGGAGGGCGTGGATCAGACGCGCGGCTGGTTTTATACCCTGCATGCGCTCGGTACCATGCTGTTTGACGAGCCCGCCTACAAAAATGTGGTCTCCAACGGCCTGGTGCTCGACGAGGACGGCAACAAGATGAGCAAGTCGAAAGGCAATACCGTAGAGCCGTTTGAGGTGATTCAGAAGTACGGCGCCGACACCGTTCGCTGGTACATGATGAGCAACTCTTCACCATGGGAAAATCTGAAGTTCAGTGAAGACGGACTCAAGGATACCCAGCGCAAGTTTTTCAATACGCTGGTAAACACCTACTCATTCTTTGCCATGTACGCCAATATCGATGGGTTTACCTACTCGGGGTCCCCGCTGCCGGTGGCCGATCGCCTGGAGATGGATCGCTGGGTTATTTCGCGACTCAACAGCGTGGTAAAAACAGTGGATGAGTACCTGGACGATTACGAGCCGACCAAGGCCGCCCGCGAAATCGAGGATTTTGTCGAGGAACTCAGCAACTGGTATGTGCGCCGCAATCGACGCCGGTTCTGGAAAGAGGGCAAAAGCCTGGACAAAACCGCAGCTTACCAGACCCTTTTCGAATGCCTGCTGGATGTGGCCAAGCTGATCAGCCCGATCGCCCCGTTCTTGGGAGAGTGGCTGTTTCAACGGCTGAATGAAGTGGGAGGCGGCGATGAGGAGTCGGTCCACATCTCGTTTTATCCGACCGTGGAGGAAACCGCCATCGACAAGTCGCTGGAGCACCGCATGAAGATTGCCCGGCAGATTTCGTCGATGGTACTGAGCCTGCGCAACAAAATAGAGATCAACGTGCGGCAGCCGCTGCAGCGTATCATCCTTCCGATCGACGACCCGGAAGAGCGGCAGACGGTGGAATCGGTCAAGGATATTATTTTGGACGAGGTGAACGTTAAGGAGATAGAATTTGTGGATGACGACTCCGGAATCGTGCGCAAATCAGCCAAACCGAACTTCCCGGTACTGGGCAAAAAGATGGGTAAGAAGATGAAAGCGATTACCCCGAAAGTCCGCGAGCTGAGTACCGAAGAGATTACTGAATTTGAGAAAACCGGCTCGATAGAGCTTGACCTGGGCGAGGAAGGTGTTGTACGCCTGGGCAGTGAAGACCTGGAGATCAGCCGAACCGGGCTTGAGGGCTGGTCGGTGGAAACGGAGAACGGCATGAGTGTGGCGCTCGACACCGAGCTTTCCACCGAACTGATACAGGAAGGGCTGGCACGAGAATTTGTCAACAGGATTCAGAATATGCGCAAAGAGGCCGATTTTGACGTGGTAGACCGCATCATGATCGGTTTTGAAGGTTCCAATACTCTTGAGGATGCCGTGGAATCGATGGACGATTATATTAAACGAGAAACACTGGCAGAAACCATAACAACCGAAGAACTCGATGTTTTTGACTTTGTGAAAACGTGGGAAATCGGTGAAGAAGATTGCACCATTTCCATTCGACGAAACCCTAACTAAGATGTGAGTGCATATGGCATCAGGAAAGAACAGTGACAAGAATCAGCAGGAACGAATTTCTCCCTATTCGGATGAAGAACTGGAATATTTCAAGGAGATCATCATAAAGAAAAGGGATGAAGCGGAGCAGGAACTGGAATCCCTGCAAAACACCCTGCGCGAGAGCATGGAGAACGCCTCCGATGAATCGGCCTACTCGTTCCACATGGCCGATGCGGGCACCGATGCCCAGGAGCGTGAAAAAACCTACATGCTCTACAACCGAACGCGAAAATTTATCCGCTATCTCGATGATGCCCTGAAGCGGATCGAGAACAAGACTTACGGCGTGTGCAAGGTAACCGGGAAGAAAATTTCAAAAGGACGTCTTGAAGCTGTACCGCACACCCAGCTCAGCATAGAAGCCAAACTAAAACGTCGATAATCACAACAATTTCTACGGGTTTTGGAGAAGAATAACAAACTCATTGCCCTCTGGTTACCGGCGCTGGTCATTGTGATCCTCGATCAGATCACCAAGCACCTGGTAAGGACCACACCGTCGCTGCAGTATTGGGAGATCATTCCCGGCTGGCTTTCGTTTCACTATACCAAAAATCCCGGTATGGCCCTGGGTATGGATTGGGCCAGTACCCCGATCATCAGTGCCGTGGCGATCCTGGCGACCATCGGCATCATTATCTACATTATCCGCTCGCTTGACAAAGCCAACCTCGGATACCTGGTGTGCATGGGCCTGGTACTCGGCGGGGCGTTCGGCAATATCATCGATCGCCTCATAATGGGATATATCGAATCATACGGCGG
>JAWVZC010000237.1:0-6851 GCA_033722415.1 Balneolaceae bacterium
GACGACCGGCCGGAGCTGCGGTATTGCGGTTTCGGTGTCATACGACTTAACGGTGAATAGCACCAAGTCGGGTTGCGGGGCCTTAACGGGTTCATCCAGTGCCCTTACCCGGACCAGAGTGTCTCCGTCGGGACTGAGGATCTGCACACCGTTATCCTGTATCGCACGCAGGTGATCGCCGCGGGCAATAAACGTGACCCGACCCTGTTCATGCTCGGCGATCCGGGCCCCGAAGTATCCGCCCACGGCTCCTGCACCCATAACCATGATCTCTTTGAATTCCATATGACTGGGAATGCGTTCCGATTTACCGGTTCCTTTTGGTAGATAACCAATTTTTTACGGATTCGGAATGGATTTGGCAAATCAAACCGCACCGGCTGAAAATTCGGGAGTCTGCGTGCCGTGGATATCAGTATTCAGAACCGGCTGTCGAGCAGCTCTTCGGCATGATTGCGGTAGTTCTCCTGGGTCTCCATACCCGTGACCGCCGACAGGTACTGCTGCGCCTTCACTTTCTGGCCGGTCTCCAGGTAGCTTCGTCCCAGGAAATAGGCAGCTATCACGTGCTGGCTCCGGGTGCCGGGTTTTGTCATGGATTGTCCCGCCGCGTACGCCCGTTCCAGGGCATCAGCCGCCCGGACGTATTGAAACCGGCGAAAATAGATTCGGCCTTTCCAGGTATAGAGCTCCTGCTTCAGGATGTCGGCGTATGCGAGATCTCGTGACTGCCAGCGCTGCAGGATCTGATCAATCAATACAAGCGCCTTGTCATAGGCATTCATCCGGTAGTAGCTGCGAACCAGTATCCGGGCGTAGTAGCTGTTGTTGGGAAAGGTCCGGTAAAGCTGCTCCAGGTGCCGGGTGGCCTCGGGGTAATCCTCTTCGTACAACAGGTTGATATTGCCGAGAAAGTAGCGCGCTTCCGCCTGTGCAAAAATACTCTCTTCGGCCGCCTGCTCCAGCAAGGCCAGCCCTTGCTGCTTGTCCCCGTCCGGCAGGAACCAGGAAACGGTCTTTACCACCGGGTAGTTCTCCGGCAGGTACTCGGCGTAGTAGCGTTTAAGTCCCTCGGCCAGTTTCAGGTCGGGCAGATCGGGCTGCACTTCCTTCAGATACTGGTAGGCGTTGTACGCCTTGCGAGCCTGGTTAACGCTGGTGATCCAGTTATCGCGGTTGGCGTGCTGGCGGGCGATATAGCCGTTGCTGATCGCCTTCATGATAAGCGCGTCGGCGTGATCGGCATCGCGGGCTAGAATTCGGCTGCTGCGGTAGTCAACGCGCCCCATCAGGTTAAAAAACTGCTGGTCGCGGGAGGTATCCTCCAGGTCGACCAGGATCCGCCACCAGAGCTCCATCCCGTCAAAGAGGGTCCAGAGCGGGTGTTCCGGGTACCGCTGCTTCCAGGAGTCAAGCAGGTTCCGGGCGGCTTCCGGGTTGTTATTATAGAGCGAGTCCACCGCCTGCCGGGCCACAGGACGGAATTCGGGATTATTGATCAGCTCGGGCAGCGGCTGGGCGAACGCCGTGGATTCCACCCCGGCGACAACCGCGATTATCAGCCAAAGAAAGTGAAATGAACGCAATAGATTATCGGAACTTTAGACGTTTGTTTTGTACCTCTCGGAAGAACGAAAATATCAATATAACATTTTCAACGAATTTCAACTACCTTCTTCAACCAGTTCAACGCAAACCTGTATATCCCACCAGGAAATTGACATATCAGCAAGGGGAAGTCGTGATCGCAAGCGACAGGTATAAAGATTCATTGAGTGCGCGATTTCCCTCATCAATCCCGACAGCTATTGAGAAGACAATTTCGCAGTCCCATAAAACCTCAACCCCGTTTCTAGTATTAAAATTAATGCAACGCATTCAATATCAAAGCATTACAAGAGATCTAACATAACGTGAGTTCGTCATAAGGACGTACCGAAGCTTACTGAATATTAGCAACGAAAGTACGGGAGTTACCTGCTACCGAAACGATTTTCGCAGGTAGTAAACAGTTTGGTTCCGCAAGATCAGTGCAACCGCCTTCCCGTGGCAGGTCCCCTCCTTACTTCAGGTGCTCCCGGAACCAGTGCGTGGTGGTTTCGAGTGCTTCGGCCAGCGGTTCGGGGAATTCCTCATCCTCGAACGGGTGGGCGCCGCCGAACGTGTGGCCAGTATCGTCCAGAAGTTTCAGCTCCTTATCTTCGGAGGGACAGGCACGATACAGTTTTTCCGACTCCTTGTGCGACACCGATTCATCATCACGGGAGTGGATAAACAGGGCGGGCAGGTGCAGGTTCTTCACCCGGTTCAGGGCGATAACGCGGTCGGCATTATCCCTGGCATCCTCGTACACCACCTTGTCCAGGCGCATGACCTGTCCGGTGCGGCTGTTCATAATTTCGGTGTAGCCACGGGTTTGCCAGTCGTGCTTCATCTTTTTGCTCCAGCGGGCGTTGTAGTCGGCCACGGCCGACCAAGTGACCAGGCAGGCGATCTCGTCGTACTCGGCGGCGGCTGCCACGGCGGTTTGTCCGCCGCGCGAATGGCCCAGGATGCCGAGGTTTTCAGTCTGCAGTTTGGCTTTGTCAGTACTGATCTCACCGGTTTTCAGGGCGTTAATGACGGAACCCACATCGTCAAGATCCTGGCTGAATGTTTCCCGGGCAAACAGGTCGAGCTGGTCGAACTCGGTCATATTTTCTCCCACTCCATTCAGCGATAAATTGATCGCCACCACGCCGAAACCGGCCCGGGCCAGGGCATCCCAGACGTCGGGGAACGGGCCCCAGTCCTTGAATCCTTTAAAGCCGTGCAGGAACATAATGACCGGAAACCGGGCATCCGAATGGCCGGAGGGGACATACAGATCGTAGTAGATGGGCAGGTCCTCAGTTGAGTTTACGGATCCTGAACTCTTTGCGATGTTGCTAAATGGCATAGCTATTTACCTACTGAAAATTATTTGTGATACTGACCACATCTTTGCATTTGAGTGACTGAACAAAGACACTTGAGGGTGACTCAACGTTTTACGAAGATTCTTTGTGTGCCTCTGTGGCTTCATTGAGCAACTTCGGGGTACAGATTCAACAGAGCTAAAAACGCAATTATTTGTTAAAATCCAGAGTATCCAGGTTCACCAGTTTACGCAGGCCGTTGATCTCTTTCTGGCGGAGGTAGCGCCAGCGCCCCATTTTGACTCCTTTCAGCGTCAGTCCGGCGTATTCCACTCGTTTTAGCTTGGTGACTTTAGCCCCGAAGTACTCAATCATCCGGCGCACCAGGCGATTACGCCCTTCAAAAATGGAGAGCAAAATCCCGTTGCGCCCGCGCAGCCTGCTAATGCGATGGGCCGTGGCCTCTCCGTCCTCCAGGGGCAGGCCGCGTATCATCTTGTCGAGTTCCTCGTCGGTCAGATAGCGGCTGGTCTCCACCTCGTAGGTTTTGCGCACCTCGTAGCTGGGGTGCATCAGCCGGTGGGTCAGGTCACCGTCGTTGGTCAGCAGCAGTAATCCCATCGTGTGTCGATCGAGACGGCCCACGGGGTAGACGCGCTTGCCGGTGGCATCCTCGATCTTGTCCATAACGGTGTTGCGATCGCGGGGATCGTCGGTGGTTGTTATCGTATCTTTCGGCTTGTTGAGCAGGATATAGACAAACGGCTCCAGACTGAGGGTCTGCCCGTCGACCTCCACCGTGTCAGAGGGCGTCACCTTTGTACCGTGCTGGGTGACCACCTCCCCGTTGACCTTCACCTTACCCTTTTCCACATATTCGTCGGCATCGCGGCGCGAGCAAAAGCCCGCATGCGCGATATATTTGTTGATGCGGATCTCCTCGTCGGGCGCATAATCCTGCTGTGCCAGGTTCTTCTCCTGCGGCTCGTTGCTGCGTTTTCGTTTACGACGTTGCGACATCTTCTACCGAATCCTGGTTTCCTGATTGTTCCTGTTTCTGCTCCTGCGCTTCATGATCGGACTGGCTGTCCCCTTTCTCTGACTGTTCGGAACTGTTGCCGTGACTGTTGCTCCCCCCGGTAGTGTTGCCGTTATTGCCGTTCAGTTTCTTCACCACGCTGAGCAGGGAGATCTCATCATCGGAATCCTCATCCTCTTTCTGCGCCTCGAGATCCTCCAGTTCCAACTGGCGGTCGATCAGGAACTGCCGGTGCTTGGCCATGTCGTCATCCTTGAGGATCTCTTCGATTTCACGCGGTTTCGGCAACTCGTCGATCGCGTTGAGCCCGAAGTGCTGCAGGAAGTGATCCGTGGTGCGGTAAAGCAGCGGTTTTCCGGGGGCATCCAGCCGCCCTGATACCTCGATCAGCACCTTCTCAAGCAGCTGCCTCAGGATATACCCGGAATCCACGCCCCGGATCTCATCTACCTCCGGCTTGGTAATCGGCTGTTTGTAGGCCACAATCGCCAGCGTTTCGATGGCCGACTGCGACAGCTTCCGGTAGGCATTTTCGTGCTGGATAATACTGAGCCAGCTGTTGTACTTTTTGCGCGTGGCAAAGGTATATCCCCCGGCCTCCCGCTTGATATGAAACGCCAGTCCGTTTTCGTCATAGCGCTGGTTCAGTTTTTCCACGAACATCGCTATCGCGTCGGGTTCCAGCTCCAGGTTTTCCTCCCCCTGCTCAATAATCTTGCAAAGTTTGGTAGCAGAGAGCGGTTCCGGGTTCGAAAAAATCAGGGCCTCGATTACGGAAGACAGACGCGATCCATCTATGAACTGGTAATCATTCATTGCAAACGGAGGTTTTTCGTACGTTTAGGACAGATCCTTCGGTGAAGTGCCGGTTACAAGTAAGCAAACAGCTCATGTATGATGAAAGAGCTATGGCGTTGACGGTTGGTGCAAGATAAAAAAAATTAGTCGAAATCGTTGCCCCAAATTCCAGCAGCTCACGAGGCCCGTTCACGGACGATGAAGAAGCCGTCATCCCCCTGCTTCTGGTAGAGCGGCATCAGGATGAACCCGTCACACTGTGCCCGGATCTGGCCGTTTTTGTCGTTGGCCAGCCACTCCCCCTTTTTCACAGGCTGAAAATTGGTATATCCCGGCCTCATCTCGAAACGATCTCCCTCTTCTATAATATGCTGGTAGACAAACTCAACAGAGGTGGGAAGCTGCCGGTTTTGCAACTGCAGATGTTCATGGTATTTGCCATAATCCGGCATGGCGGAGGGCGGCAGGTTCCCGGCGTGCGCCAGCAGTAGCATAAGGGCCGCCATATTGTTGGTAATTGTCAGTTTGTTCTGGTGATTCCCGCCTTCCAGGGCAAAAGTGATAAACCCCACATCCTGGAAATAGCGCAGGGCCGTTCCCCGCAGTGCCTCCTCGATCCCGAATATCATCGGCACATGCATCGAGGAGAGCAGTTCCACGTGATTCTCCTTGCGAGCCGTTATAGCGAACATCTCGCCCTGGGCTGAGAATGAGTGGACATCTACGAATATCACCGGGTAATCGCTCTGTTCCGGAATCTCGCGACTAATGACGTTCAGCAGCTCCTTGATCTCGATCCGTTCGCTCGAATGCAGTTCTTCCACGGCACTCCGCCTGATCTTGTCGATAATCGATGGGAACCAGATGCGGTTCATATCCTCATCCACAAAACGTACGCCCTCAAACAGCGCACGCTGGTTGGCCCGGATGCCGACCAGCTTGCCCCGGAACTGCTCATTTTGCCCCTCCAGCTTTTCGAAGAGATCATCCAGGGCATGGATGCCGGCCGGTTCATTGCCGTGGATTCCGGCTACCACGATGACCGTTGGGCCATCGTCGGTGCCGTCGATGCGACCGATGATGCGTGATTGTATTTCGGTAGTGGTAATTGCTTCAGACGTCGAGATTGGACTGCTCACTGTTTTTGTTACTGTTCGCGTGTATGAGCCGCAGTAAACGGGCGGTTATGGCCATGTAGTTTCCCTCCGTAATTATACCAACTAATCGGTTATTTTTCACCACCGGTAGGCACCCGATTTTTTGGCTGTCCATAATATCCATCGCCTCGATGATCGAGGCTTCCGGGTGGATGGTAATCGGATTCTTGATCATGATATCCTCCACGCAGGTTTCCAGTTTCTCGTCGTGGTGCAGGGCGTTGTTGTACTCCCGAAAAATCTTGCGCATGGTCACCAGCCCGACCAGGTGCTTCTTGTCGTCCTCCACCGGTACATACCGGATACGGCGCCAGTCGATCAGGTCGGCGGTAAATTCGATAATATCATCTTTCTGTACGGTAAACAGGTCGGTGGTCATAAACTCTTCGACCAGCAGGCTTGTGGGCTGCCAGTGTTCCAGGTCCTCCATTCGCGCCCGGCCCCACTTGTGAATCGGCTCTCCCTTTTTTTGGTACTTGATCATGGCGGTGGTTACGGCGGCGAGGCTTTGCTCTTTGGAACTGTTCTCCTTCATCAGCGAGGCGTAATTTTCCAGCATCCAGTATGACATCGTCTTGCCGGACTGGGTACGCTCCTCGATGATCTCGAGGTAGGTGTCGATATCGCTCTCCCGGATACCGGCTTTCTCCAGCCCCTCCCGGGCAATCGGCAGCAGTTCATTGGTGATCAGGTCCACCGCATTGATGCGCTTGTCATCGATCCAGTGAAACTTGGTATCCAGTCCCATTTTGGAGGCCGCAATAAAATTCATTTTGGCCTGGTCAAAATCCATGACCTCCCGGATATCGGAGTAATAATCCTCCATTTTGTTCATCAGCCCGAGCCAAAAGGCCGAATTAGCCACTTCGTCGGTAACCGTAGGTCCAGACGGGAACACCCGGTTCTCGATCCGCAGGTGCGCCTTGCCGTTGCTGATACCGTAGCAGGGCCGGTTCCAGC
>JAWVZC010000238.1:0-6848 GCA_033722415.1 Balneolaceae bacterium
GGCAGTTCGGTAAAAACATGGTGCATGGAACGGCGGATAAACTGCATGATTCCGCCTTCCACAGAATCTTCAATCAGTTTACGCTGATTTTCGGGCACCCCCAGCAGGGCCATCGTGGAATTCCGGTTTAACAGCCACTGGGAAAAACCGCTCCAGAGTTCGGCTTCAATTTCGCTGTAGTAGTACTTCTGCTCTTCCCGGGTGGAGGAGTCCAGCAGCTGGAGGGCCTTGCCGTACAGTCCCTTGCGCCGAATGTGACGGTGCATAACCAGAGCGATTTTACCGGAAGTTCCGCTGAAGTAAAAGGAGGGCTGATTGGAGCTGCGGTTGAAGTAGTTTATATGACGGTCCCAAAATCGGCGAGCCCCCTTGGAAATCAGCGTGCGCAGCTCTTTTTCATATATGAACCGGGCCCCGGAATGGGTTCCACGACCGAAAAAATCGAATAGGAGCGGGTGATTTCCGTGTCGGATCAGGGCCAGTTTGAACTCCAGCAGGGCATTTTGATTCGGGTTGGCATCGACACAGTGAATCCGGCCGGGATTGTCCAGCAGGTAATCCAGGGCGTTACAGCCGGCACTGGTGAGCATAACCACCCTGCTGTCGGTATTAAGATCCAGCAACGTGCGGTCAATGCGCGGATCCTCCCAGCAGGTATTATAAACCAGGTGGTTCGTAACAATGGAATCGAAGATCCGGTTCTGAATATGTTTTACCAGCTCTTTAATAGCAGACATAATTCCTTATTTTTGGATGTAAAGGATTATAAAGATTTTATGTTTACCAGATATGAACGGCAGATTACCCGAGTGTTAAGAAGCGACAAATTGAACGGTGAGAATCGATTTCAATTTATTATCTTTCACATGAATTGAAACTAAATAAATCGTCATGGCAGAAGAACAATCCACATCCGACAATGAGACCACCGAAAAGCAGGAAGAACTTGAAGAGAAAATTTCCTCTTATGAAAAACTGCTTGACCGCCTGAAGAAAGAGCGCAGGCATATGGAGGAAGAGATAAACCGCGATTATCGCAATGCCCGGCGCTATGTACGCGCCCACCCGGAAGAGGGGATCCTGTTTTCTTTTGTGGGGGGAGTGGCTCTCGGAATTTTAATAGGAAAATTGACGAAGTAAACACAGCGGTGCGTAGTGAGTCCTGAACGCCCCAATCTCTCCGCACCACTTACAACCAATGGCTCAGGACTTAAAACTCACGATTTTTACACAAGACCAAAGGTACAATATGAGCACACCATCAACCGTCAATGTAGACGAACTGAATGAATTATTTGAGCGCGTGGATGCGCTAAGGGGGTATCTTTGACTACGATCAGCGAAAAGTAAATATCATTGAGCTGCAGGAGCAGACCCAGGCTCCCGATTTTTGGGATGATCCCGAACAGGCCCGCAAGGTCATGAAAAAACTGGATCATGAAAAGAATCTCGTCAAAAGCTGGGATCAGCTGGACGAACTGCGCGAAAGCATTCAGGTGTACCAGCAGTTCCAGGAAGAGGGCGAAGATGTTGGTGAGGAGCTCAAGCAGGAAATTGGCGCACTTCGGGAAAAACTTGAGGAGCTTGAATTCAAAAATATGCTGCGGGGTGAGGATGATCACCGCGATGCAATCGTAACCTTCAATCCCGGTGCCGGCGGAACCGAAAGCCAGGATTGGGCGGAAATGCTCTACCGGATGTACACCCGCTGGGCCAAGAATGAGGGGTATGAGGTGTCCGTCATTGGGTACCAGCAGGGCGACGTGGCCGGCATTAAAAGCGCCACCATCCAGGTGGAAGGGGACTTTGCCTACGGCTTCCTGAAATCGGAAAGCGGGGTGCACCGGCTGGTGCGCATATCACCGTTTGACAGCAACTCCCGTCGACACACTTCGTTCTGCTCTGTATTTGTTTCGCCACTCGTCGACGACTCCATCGAAGTGGATATCAATGAGAGCGAGGTTGAACTGCAGCGGTTTCATGCCAGCGGGGCCGGAGGACAGAATGTTAACAAGGTGGAAACCGGGGTGCGCCTGATCTGGGAAGGCGAGCTCTCGGACGGATCTACCGAGCGCGTGGTTGCCGAATGCCAGCAGGAGCGCTCCCAGATGCAGAACCGCGAAAAGGCGATGGTACTTCTCAAGTCCAAGATCTATGAACTTGAAAAGCAGATCAAGGAGCGGGAGAAGGCAAAGTTGGAGGCTTCCAAAAAGAATATCGAGTGGGGATCCCAGATTCGCTCCTACGTATTTCATCCCTATAACATGGTGAAAGACCACCGCACGGAACATGAGACTTCCAATGTGGAGGCGGTCATGGATGGAGAGATCGACGAATTTATCAAAGCTTATCTGATGCAGGATGCCACATCGTAATTTTGACTTTCTCGTCATCGGAAGCGGTATTGCAGGACTCACCTTCGCTCTGAAGGCGGCCGAAAAGGGGACGGTCGGGGTGGTAACCAAGAAAGAGATAATGGAGGCGAACACTGCGTATGCGCAGGGAGGCATCGCAGGGGTGTTCGATACGGAGCAGGATTCCTTTGAAAAACACATCGAGGATACGATGGAGGCCGGTGCGGGACTCTGCAACCGGGAGGCCGTGGAGTGTATTGTGCGCAACGCCCCCCGGCTGATCGGGGAGCTAATGCAGATGGGGGCCGAATTCACCCGCAGGGAAGGCGAGCTTCATCTCGGGCGCGAAGGTGGTCATTCCGAGAACCGCATCGTCCATGCCGCCGACGCCACCGGGTGGGAGATCGAGCGAGCCCTCGTCAGCAAGGTGCGGAATCATTCAAATATCGAGGTCTTTGAACACCACTTTGCCGTTGATTTGCTTACCGAGCATCACCTCGGTCAGGAGGTCAGGCTCAATGAGCCGATCACCTGTTTCGGGGCATATATTCTCGATGAACAGGAGAAGGAAGTACACCGTTTCCTGTCGAAAATAACGGTGCTGGCCGCGGGTGGAGCCGGACAGGTGTACCTGCACTCCACAAATCCCGAGGTCGCCACGGGAGACGGTATTGCGATGGCTTACCGGGCCAAGGCCCGAATCGAAAATATGGAGTTTGTACAGTTCCATCCCACCTCGCTGGCGATACCCGAGGCGGATTCTTTCCTGATCTCAGAGGCCGTACGGGGATTCGGGGGGATTCTTAAAAACGCCGCGGGCGAAGCGTTCATGAAACAGTATGACGAGCGGGAAGAGCTCGCACCGCGCGATATAGTCGCCAGGGCCATTGACGATCAGCTCAAGAAAACGGGTGCCCGAAGTGTTTTCCTGGACATCACGCACAAGGATGAAGTTGAGATTAAGAAAGAATTTCCCACCATCTATGAAACCTGCCTTTCTTACGGGCTCGATATCACGAAAAAACCGATCCCGGTGGTGCCCGCCGCCCACTATACCTGCGGGGGGGTGGCCACTGACCTTGATGGTGCCACGACGATAGACCGCCTGTTTTCCTGTGGAGAAAACGCCTGTACGGGGGTTCACGGTGCAAACCGGCTGGCATCGAACAGCCTGCTTGAATCCCTGGTCTTTGCAGACCGTGCCGCCCGGAAAGCGATGGCGATGGTGGATCGGCTTGAGATCAACAGGGAGATTCCCAAGTGGGATGCGAGCGGGACCGTTAATACGGAGGAGTGGATCCTGATATCGCACAACAAGCAGGAGCTGCAGCAGGTGATGTGGGATTACGTGGGAATCGTTCGAAGCGATCTTCGGCTGGAGCGGGCCATGCGCCGGATCAAGCTATTGTACGATGAGGTGGAGGACTTCTACCACCGGACCCGGGTGAGTGTGCCGCTTTGCGAACTCAGAAATCTGGTGATTGTCGCACATATTATCGTGGAGTCGGCAATGCAGCGTAAGGAGAGCCGGGGGCTGCATTATACCACCGATTATCCCGATCCGGCTGAAAAGAAGATAACCACAACCGTCGAATAGAACCACCGACCCATGATTACCGTTGGCATTACCGGGGGAATCGGAAGCGGTAAATCGACGGTGTGCGAGGTCTGGCAGCAACTGGGCGCGTTTGTGGTAAATGCGGATAACCTGGCAAAAAAGATCATGGTGGAGGATGATGATGTGATCCGCGATATTACCAGCACGTTCGGCCCGGATGCCTACCACCCGGACGGATCTTTGAACCGGGAACACCTGGCCCGGGAGGCGTTTCGGAGGGGCAGGGTGGAGGAGTTGAATGCCATTGTGCATCCCCGGGTGCCGGTCTACAGTCGAAAGATCGCAGAAAAGGCCCGCAGCCAGGGGTACCCGATGTTTGTATACGAAGCCGCACTCCTGCTGGAAAACCTGGATCATTACGATTTCGATCTGCTTGTATTGGTACTGGCTGAGGATCAGAAGCGGTTGAAACGAGTACAGCAGCGGGATGACGTGTCGCGGGAACAGGTACTGGAACGGATGCGGCAACAGCGGGATTTCAGCGCATTCACCGATCAGGCCGACTACGTAATCTACAATAACGGTACGCTGGATGAATTGAAATCAGAAGCTGAAAAACTGTACGGAAAGATCATCAGAAATATTTCATGACAGCTGATATAAAACAGAATATGTCAACCAGTAAATACTGAACTTAACCAAACGAAAGCATTCATTCTTGCTAATACAACAAAGGGGATAGATTATGAAGGGAAGTAAAAACATCATTTCAGTAGTTACAATAATTTTGTCAGGAATGATGCTTCTGGCCTGTGACTCGGAGTCCGGCCAGCAGGCTGCCTCAGAACCTGAAATAGACCCGGAGGTCACCCGGCAAGTGCTCGACCACCACTGGAAAACGTTTGTTGCCAACGACCTGGATGGAGTGATGGAAGATTATACCGAGGAGTCAGTCCTGATAACCCCGGATTCCACGTACCGGGGACTGGACGCGATTCGGGGGAATTTTGTATCTGCCTTCCAGGCGTTTCCCTCAAATAGCAGTACCCTAACCTTGCAAAAGAGTGTGGTCGAACGGGATGTAGGATATATCCTGTGGGAAGCCTCAACCAAACAGTTTGATCTGATCTTTGCCACCGACACGTTCATTGTTCAGGATGGCAAAATTCTCAGGCAGACTTATGGAGGTATAACGGCACAGGAGGCCGCGGCTAAATCCACACCAGATAACTAACCCGGCCACCCGGAACCGGACAAGTCAACCCTGACTGATGAACAAAGACCGCATCGGTACCATACTTAAACGGCAAAACCTGGTTTCGGGAGACTCCATCACATTCAAACCGCTTGAGGGGGGCGTATCGTCAGACATCTGTCTTGTTTCAGACGGGCAGAACAAGTATGTGATAAAACAGGCCCTGTCACAGCTGCAGGTGGACGATGAGTGGTATGCCGACCGGTCCCGAAACGAGATTGAACAGGAATTTATGCAGTACCTGGACAAGCACCGGCCGGGTGCTGTACCGCGGTTGATCTACAATGACCGGGAGGAACAGTTCTTTGTGATGGAATACCTCGACCAGGGATTTCAAAACTGGAAACAACAGATGCTGGGAGGACACTTTAATGAAAAAACCGCACGGCAAGCTGCTGAACTGCTGGCTGATATTCACACCAGCTCACACGGTGATGAAGCATTAAAACGGAAATTTGACAACATTGAAAATTTTTACAGCCTGCGCATCGAGCCCTACTTGGTAACTACCGGCGTGCGCCATCCCGCCCTGGAGGCCTGCTTTGTTGAGGAAGCCGAACGCCTTCGGAAACACAGGACTGCTTTGATACACGGCGATTTCAGTCCCAAAAACATTATGACAAAGGAGGACCGTGTGGTGATCCTGGATCACGAAGTCGCCTGGTACGGCGACCCGGCGTTTGACCTCGCATTTTTTCTGAATCACCTTCACCTGAAACTGCTGCATCACTATTTTAACACGCGGGCATTCCGGGATCTGACCGGAACGGCCCGGAATGCCTATTTCAATCAATTGGGAGCAGTCGAACCGGGGCTGGAAGAACGGACCGGGCGACTCCTGCTCATGATGATGCTGGCCCGCGTGGACGGGAAATCACCGGTCGAGTATCTTTCGACCGAAGAACAGAAATTTGTCAGGCAATTTGTTTATGATCAGTTGCCTGAACAGGGAAATGCACTGCCGGAGATTACGGCAACATGGAAATCCAAACTCAAAGAAACGTTCGTTTGAAAATAACCGATATAGACGCCTTCCAGGTGTTTGATTCACGTGGCAACCCGACACTGGAAGCGGAAGTGACGCTCGAAGACGGAACCAAAGCCTCGGCGATTGTTCCCTCCGGGGCATCAACAGGCAAATTTGAAGCCCTGGAACTGCGGGATGGTGATGAAGAGCACTTTTTGGGACGATCCGTGTACCGGGCAATTGAGAATGTGAAAGGGCCCATCCGAACCGGGTTGCTGGGCAAGCATGTGCACGACCAGGCCGGGCTTGACGAGCTGATGATTGCAGCCGATGGCACGGAAAACAAAAGCCGGCTCGGGGCCAACGCCATCCTCGGGGTTTCAATGGCGAGTGCACGGGCGTCGGCTGCATCGCGGAATCGACCTCTTTTTGAAAATCTGACGGATGGAGACGGCAGTTTGCTGCCCCTGCCTGAAATACAGATCATCGGGGGTGGGGCCCACGCGGGCGGACGTATCGATATCCAGGACTTCATGATTATCTGTACCGGTGCCGATACCTACCGGGAATGCATGGAGATGACGTTTACGGTTTATCACCAGTGCGGAAGACTGCTGGAGGAGCAGGGCAGACGTGCCGGCGTAGCGGATGAGGGCGGGTACTGGCCGGAGTTTGATAGTAATGAGCAGGTTTTCGAAGTACTGATCGAAGCCA
>JAWVZC010000239.1:0-6828 GCA_033722415.1 Balneolaceae bacterium
GTTACTTTGGCGAAAGGTGCAGGACTGCTGCTGGTGCTTTTCGGCCTTGTGCTGCTGATTCCAAAACAACAGCAAATCACATTTCGAAACATCAACGCCGCCTGGCTGCTGGTATTTGTCTTCCTGGCGACCGGGTTCGCCGACAGTTCACTCAAAATATATGAAGAGGATTTCAGCAGCTCGTTTGATGAACTGCAGTTCATGGGGACGGTGTTTGCATTTGCCTTCATTATCGGCCTCTCAATAACACTTTTCCGGCACAGGCGGGGGATACGCATCAACGAGCTCACGACGGGTGCCCTTATCGGTATTCCGAATCTCTATTCATCGGTATTCATGATCTACGCCCTGAAAAAAATAGACGGAGCGGTGGCTTACCCGGCTGTTAATGTACTAAACGTGGTTGGCGGTACGCTGCTCGGACTCTGGTTCTGGAACGACAATGTAACCCGTTTGCAGTGGCTGGGAATCGGTACGACTATTGCCGCTATTCTGTTGTTGGTGTAGTGTCACCCTGCAGTCAAGGGGGGACTGCAGGGTGACCACGGTTTACAAGTTAACGTCGGTGATGTGATGTTTTCTGTGTTCTCTGCTCTTTGGGGCGCGCAACATTCACCTTGAGTGTGCGGCCTTCGAATTCGGCACCATCGAGCTCTTCGATCGCTTTCTGAGCCTCTTCATCATTTTCCATCTCGACAAATCCAAACCCTTTTGATCGCCTGGATTCACGGTCGCTTATTACGTTGGCGGAGGAAACCTCCCCAAATTCTTCAAACAGTTCCCTCAGATCCTGGCTTGAAACACCGTAGTCGAGGTTACCGATATAAATATTCGTCATTTTAACTAAGTTTGATTATGGTAAATATGCAGGCTTGTCTGGATACAGATGCTTGAAATGGAGATGCATCACCTGCACTTCGTTCCATGTTACGTCTTTTTAAAAAAGGAACCTAATTAAAATGTTGAAAACCGGGTCAATCGGCCCGTGAAACCGTAGCTGCCCCGGATCTTATGTCAGGCAGGTGAACCACCACCAGAGACCGGGGTAGTTTTAAACATGGAACATCATTTTGAGTACCCGGGAATATCCTGTGACACTACAACAGCGACAAATACTGCGAGACATTAAAATATGAGGGCTTGCTTGGATACAGTGGCCAGAATAAACGGGACTTGTCTGGCAGTGGTAGTCCATATATCGCGTTGTACGCCGAACGGGGGAAAAAACTGCCCGGGTGCACGACAATGACAAGCGATCCGCCAGATTGCGGTAATAGCCTGCTCCTATGAGTCAGATAGGGGCTTTCAATTGGCATATTACCTGTTCGATTGCGATGATAATGTTTCCCACGTCGGTTTGTATTGGACAAAATGCCGGTCTTCTGAGTTTTTCTTGGCGAAGATTTTATGTATCTTTGGATGCTTATATAGATTTGGTTCAAATACAAATCGAACGGTTTGTGTAATCTGGTTGTTTGACGTAAGGAATCATCAGAACAAGCAAAATAGATACCTATTTTATGAGTGAAACAGAAGCCCTTGAGTCCATGGTTGGTGGTGAGTACAAGTACGGCTTTACCACCGATGTGGAGTATGAAGATTTTCCAACCGGAATCAACGAGGAGATTATCCGTGAAATTTCTCGCCGGAAAGATGAACCGGAGTGGGTAACGGAGTTTCGCCTGGAGGCCTTCAAGAAGTGGAAGCAGATGGAAGAGCCTGACTGGGCAAACATCGAATATCAAAAACCGGATTATGAAAATATTCAGTACTATTCGGCGCCCAAGAAGAAGGATGGGAAAAAGCCGAAAAGCCTGGATGATATCGATCCGCAGATAAAAGAGACCTATGACAAGCTGGGCATCCCGCTGGAGGAGCAGAAGATGCTGCAGGGCATAGCGGTTGACGCCGTGTTTGACAGCGAATCGATCTTCACCACGTTTAAGGAAAAACTGGCCGAAGCGGGCGTCATTTTTTGCTCAATATCGGAGGCCATCCAGGATCACCCCGAACTGGTCAAAAAATATCTCGGAACCGTGGTGCCGAAAGGGGACAATTTTTTCGCAGCCCTGAATTCCGCTGTCTTTTCTGATGGTTCCTTTGTCTACGTTCCGGAGGATACGGTATGCCCGATGGAGCTCTCGACCTATTTCAGGATTAACAACATGCAGTCGGGGCAGTTTGAACGTACCCTGATCATCTGCGAAGACAACAGCCATGTGAGCTACCTGGAAGGGTGCACCGCCCCGATGTACCAGGAGAACCAGCTTCACGCGGCCGTGGTGGAACTGGTGGCCCTGGAAAATGCAGAAATCAAATATTCCACCATTCAAAACTGGTACTCAGGTGACGAGAAGGGCCAGGGCGGAATTTTCAATTTCGTTACCAAGCGTGGTCAGTGCCGCGGAGACAATTCAAAGATATCCTGGACCCAGGTGGAGACCGGCTCGGCAATCACCTGGAAATATCCCAGCGTGATTTTATCCGGCGACAATTCTGTCGGCGAATTTTTCTCTGTTGCCGTCACTAACAAACGACAACAGGCCGATACCGGCACCAAGATGATCCATGTCGGCAAGAACACCAAGAGTACGATCATATCGAAAGGTATTTCCGCGGGAGAATCGAACAACAGCTATCGCGGACAGGTCAAAATCAGCCCGCGCGCTGAAAATGCCCGAAATTATTCGGTCTGTGACTCCATGCTGATCGGTCAGACTTGTGGAGCCCATACGTTTCCCTATATCGAATCGGCCAATCCTACCGCCAAAGTGGAACACGAGGCCTCCACCAGCCGCGTTGGTGAAGACCAGATCTTCTACCTGCAGCAGCGCGGTATGGACGAGGACGATGCCGTAAACCTGATCGTAAACGGCTTCTGTAAAGAAGTACTTAAAGAGCTGCCGATGGAGTTTGCCGTTGAAGCGAACAAGCTGCTTGGTATTAAACTAGAAGGCAGCGTGGGGTAATCCCTTTCATCGGTATACAACGCTGCTATTCGAAGTTTCTCAACGATATCGATAACCTAAAACTAACGTAAAAGGAATCAACGAACGTGCTAGAAATCAAAGACTTACATGTTATTGCCGAAGAGGATGGCACGGAAATCCTCAAGGGCGTTAATCTGAAGGTAAACAAAGGTGAGATCCATGCGATCATGGGGCCCAACGGGAGCGGCAAGAGTACGCTCTCAAAAGCAGTGGCCGGGCACGAAGCCTATGAAATAACCCAGGGGGATATCCTTTTTGAAGGAGAAAGTATCCTGGAGATGGAAGCCGATGAGCGGGCACACCTGGGCATATTTCTCGCGTTTCAGTATCCCGTGGAAGTACCGGGGGTAACAAATTCCAACCTGCTGCGGGAAGCCTACAACACGATGGCCGAACACCGCGGCTGGGAAGAGCTGGATCCGCTGCAGTTCGAAGATCATGCCAAGGAGAAGCTAGAACTGATCGATATGAAACCCGAATTCCTGGAACGCAGCGTCAATGCCGGATTTTCAGGAGGGGAGAAGAAACGCAATGAAATTTTCCAGATGGCCGTGCTGAATCCCAAGCTTGCCCTGCTCGACGAGACGGATTCCGGCCTGGATATCGATGCCCTCAAAATTGTGGCCAACGGTATTAACCAGCTTGCCACCGACGAAAAGGCGTTTGTGCTCGTGACGCACTACCAGCGCATCCTCAACTACGTGGTGCCGGATTATGTCCATATCATGATGGACGGCAAGATTATTAAATCTGGCGACAAGGATCTTGCTGTCAAGCTCGAGGAAGAAGGCTATGACTGGATCGCTGAACATTCACCTGTAGCAGTTAAAGGAGAATCATAACGGAATTATGGCAAACATCACCAAGATACAAGACACCTTCCTTTCCGACCTGCTGGAGTACCAGGGGTCGCTGAATGGGAAATCCAGCCTGCTGGACGAACTCCGCCTGAAGGGCGCAGAAGATGTTCGCAACGGCCGGTTTCCTCAACCAAAGGATGAAGACTGGCGCTTTATCAGCCTGAAAGAGCTGTACAGTGACAGCTACAAAGCCGCTGCAGAGCTCGAAGAGCAGGTTGAACCGGGAGATTTCAGCAACTATTTTCTCCCTGAAGCACGAAACTCTACACTGGTGTTCATCAACGGCAGATTTTCTGACGAATACTCGGATATCGATGCCCTGCCCGCCGGCGTAAAAGCGGGGAACCTGGCTGATTTTGCCGCAGAGAATGATGAACAGGTAAAAAAACACCTGAACCAGTATGCGGATTTCAAGGATGATATCTTCACTTCGTTCAATAACGCCTTTCTTCGCGACGGGGCTTTCATCTATGTCCCAGAGGGAATCGAGGTGGAGGTTCCCGTGCATCTGCTGTTTGTACAGACCGATGCTCCGGAAAACTATTTTTTAACACCGCGCTGTCTGGTGGTTGCCGAGAAGGCTTCTACGCTTACTTTAGTTGAAGATTACGTGGGCCTTTCGGACAACAAGTATTTCAACTGCCCGGCGATCGAGGTTAACCTGGAGGAGGAAGCACATGTCAACCATACCCGTATTCAGCGGGACAGCGACAACGCAATCCATATCGGACGGGTTGGGGCCCATGTGAATCATCACTCCAACTATGAATCGTACACGATCAATATCGGGGCGAAACTGTCGCGGAATGAGCCCCGGGTTACCCAACTGGCCGAGGAGGTTGAGTTTACCCTTGACGGACTCGTCCTTATCGACGGGGAACAGGTATCGGACACCCACTCGGTGATGGACCACCGGTTTGCCCATGCAGAGAGTCACCAGCTCCACAAGTGCGTGATCAACGACAAGGCGCATTCGGTATTCAACGGCAAGATTTTCGTTCGACCACACGCGCAGAAAATCGATTCCTTCCAGGAAAACCGGAACCTGCTGCTTTCTCGTGGGGGCACCGTAAATACCAAGCCGCAGCTGGAGATTTTTGCTGATGACGTCGTCTGTACACACGGTGCCACGGTAGGACAGCTGGAGGAAGATGAAGTATTTTACCTGAAAAGCCGCGGATTGACGGAAGAGAAAGCGCGTGAACTGCTGGTATACGCTTTTGCCCTTGAAACCATTGAGCATATCCCGGTCGAATCAGTGCAAAAACTGCTGGTCGATGAGGTGCATCACTTCACGAACCGACAACTCGATTCTGAACTCGTAGTCTGAACAAATTATGGCAGAAGCTGTTACATCCAGGACGGGCTACACCGTTGATTTTGAAAAAGTAAGGGAAGACTTTCCCGTACTGCACCGGCAGGTCAACGGAAATCCGCTGGTATACCTGGATAATGCCGCTTCAAGCCAGATGCCTCAGGTGGTTATTGACCGAATCAACCGGTATCACTCCGGGGAACACGCCAATGTGCACCGGGGCATCCATACTCTCAGTCAGATGGCGACCGATGAGTTCGAGAAGACCCGGGAAAAGGTTCAATCCCTGATCAATGCCCGGCACAAGCACGAGATTGTGTACACCACGGGAACCACCGATTCCATCAACCTGGTGGCTGGCAGTTTTGGTCGCACCTACTTTTCTGAAGGAGATGAAATCCTGGTATCAGAGATCGAGCATCATGCGAATATTGTCTCCTGGCAGCTGGTTGCCGAACAAACAGGTGCCAAACTCAGGGTGGTTCCGGTAAACGATGACGGCGAACTTGTCTGGGAACAGTTCCTGGATGCGCTGAATGAGAAAACGGCCATTGTGGCCATAACCCACGTATCCAATGCCCTGGGTACCGTTAACCCGGTTAAAAAGATCGTGACTGAAGCACACAAGCACGATATTCCCGTACTGCTGGATGGCGCCCAGGCGGCCCCGCACTGCCAAGTGGATGTGCAGGAGATCGATTGCGACTTTTATGCCTTTTCGGCCCACAAGATGTGCGGTCCGACAGGGTTCGGTATTCTCTACGGTAAAGAGAAATGGCTGGAAAAGATTCCTCCGTTTCGCGGGGGAGGGGAAATGATCGACAAGGTTACCTTCGAAAAAACGACCTACAACCGGCTGCCCTACAAGTTCGAAACCGGCACCCCCCCCATCTCTGCCGCAATCGGGTATGCAGCGGCCATCGATTACCTGGAAGAGCTCGGTATGGACCAGATTGCCGCCCGGGAGCGGGAGTTGCTTGCGTATGGAACCGAGCAGCTTTCAACGATTGTGGGACTCAAAATTGTGGGCACGGCAAAAGAGAAAGCTTCGGTAATGTCGTTTGTGTTCGATGATATCCACGCTACCGATATTGGGACGATCCTGGACCAGCAGGGCATTGCCATACGCACAGGACATCACTGCGCACAACCCACGATGCGACGCTTTAATGTACCGGCCACGGCACGGGCATCCCTCAGTTTCTACAATAACCGGCAGGATATTGACCGGCTGGTAGAAGGGATCAGAAAAGCCGTAGAGCTGTTTTAGGTACGATGCATCAGCCTGGGTTCGCCGGGTAAATAATTTTCAAGGAAATGTTTTTCTATTTATATTCGTTCTAAATAATGAGAGCATAATCACAAAACGTACATTGCCATGCCGAAAATCAAGGAAATTGAACGGACACCCAATCCCGATGCCATGCGGTTTGTACTCGATGAACCGCTTACCAACGGGGTAACCAAATCTTTTGAAAACGCCTTAGAAGCGGAAGAAGATGAACTGGCAAGTGCGCTGTTTTCCATCGAACATGTTTTGAACGTCTATTACGTGGATAAGTATGTTACGGTAACCCAGGATGGTAATGCGGTATGGTCTGAACTGCTGCGCAAGCTGGCCCCGCCGATCCGGGAAGCGAAAACCCAGCTTGACGCCACCGAA
>JAWVZC010000240.1:0-6808 GCA_033722415.1 Balneolaceae bacterium
AGTCCATGGTTGTGTTTTTGAATTAGGGATATACGAAAGGTTCAATATGCTTGCATTCATTGGATTAGAGATCCTCATCGCAGTAAACGGCACAGACTTGATTGTTGCCGTTGGCTCTCTGGTACCGCTGGTGCGTGCCCAGAATAACGCGTTTCTTTGAGACATTTTTGTCCAGGCCGAGACCCGAATAAAACGACCCGGTCATTCCCGCGTCACTGATGTATCCCATTCCCTTCGGCAGGATACGGGCATCATTGGTGGGGATATGGGTGTGCGTACCGACAAATACGGACGCCTTGCCATCCAGGTGCCAGGCAAGCGCCATCTTTTCGGCGGTAGCCTCGGCGTGGAAATCGATAAATATGGTGTCGGTTTGCTCTTTTATCCGGTCGATGGCCCAGTCGGCAGTGGAAAACGGGTCATCGATCGCCTGCATAAAGGTACGTCCCTGCAGGTTGAGCACTCCGATTTTGTGATCGAAATCCGGGATTTCATAGATACCGTACCCGTATCCGGGATTTCCCTTGGGGTAGTTGAGCGGGCGCAGTATTTCGTGATTCTCTTTCATATAGGAGAACACTTTCCACTTGGCAAATGAGTGGTTCCCCCCGGTAATGACGTGCACGCCCAGGTCGTGCAGGTTACTGATGATGGATCGGTTGATGCCGTGTCCCTCGTGGGAGTTTTCCCCGTTGGCAATCACAAAATCCGCTTCATATTTGTCGATCAGCCCGGGTAGAAAGGTCTGCAGGAGACTGAGCCCCGGTTCGCCCACAATGTCTCCGATAAACAGAATCTTCAGGTTGTTACTCATAGAGGAATTTATCTCCGGTGAATCTGCCTGCTGCCGGTTTCCTGCAGCAAAATGCTAAATGCTTCGGTTAAAATTTAGAATCACAAAGGTAAGGAAATTAATGTGGTAATCAGAATGGTAATCCAATTTGGTGTGCAGTTCGACGGTGTCTCCTTGCCCCGACAGGGCGAATCGTTATCCGGAAATTGGGTAAACATACCTAAAGAGAGGGGAGGGAGTGATTCCGTGACGGTTTCCACATGGGAAGGGGGTAAATGATAACTGTGGCTTGTAAACGGCTATTCTCTAATCTCGGTGATAACGGATTCCAGCTGTTTGTTTACGTCCTGCATCACCTTGTCCTCCTGCTGGCTGAGCTCACGGTTGCGGCGACGCTCTTCAAAGATCTCTTCGGCCAGGCTGAGGGCGGCAAGTACCATGACAGTTGCCTCGGGCTGTTTTTTCAGCTCTTTTTTGTACTGCATGAAACGATCATCGACATATTGCGCAATACGTCGCATGGTATCCTCCTCCGATTCCTCGACCTTGAGGGGATACTGCTTGCCGAGAATGGTAACCTTGATCGATTTCATTGCTCATTTTCCTCCAGATGCTCATCGATTTTTGAGATCAGTCCCAGTACCTGGTGCCGCAGGGCCAGCCGTTCGCTCTCGGCCATCGCTGAAAAAATATCGGTTTGCCCGTCCTGTATCTCCCTGATCTTTTCCCGCAGCTGTTCGTTTTCCTCTTCGAGCTCGGTAATCCGGCTCTTGAGCTGATCTACTTCATCCCGAATCGTATCAAGGAGCTCGGTAAAATGTTGATGATATGGACTGTCATCTGTCAGCACATGCACATTATTACGATCTCAGTTTCGCTGAAAACTGGTTCTCCAGAACATTTAATACTTCTTCAATAATAGGTTCTATATCTTTGATAGTCAACGTTTTATTCTTGTCGATAAAGGAGAGTCTGAAGGCCACACTTTTTCTGTTCGGTCCTATGGACTCTCCCTCGAACACATCAAACACATCGATACTTTTAAGTCGTTCCCCAGCAGTGCGTTCGATCGATTTCATGAGGTCACCAGCTGGAACATCGGAATCGACTACCACTGCGAGATCGAACTCGAATGAGGGGAATTTCGGTACCGGCGTGTACGTTTTGTCGTCTACTTGCTCCAGAACGGCTTCAATCCTGTTCACAGAGAATTCCGCCGCAAATGTCGGTTGTTCAATTTCGAGATTGTCGAGGAGCGCCCGGTCTATCTCGTAAAGGGATCCGACAGCCTGCTCATTGAAAACATACTGCAACACACCGTCTTCCTGCCGGGTTTCCAGGTACCGGTAGAGGCCAAGCTGTTTCAGGAAGGAGGTGACTTCCGTCTTCAGGTCGAAGATATCGTACTCTTCCGGTTCCGTATTCCAGTATTCAATCCGTTTTTTACCGGCAATACCCATTAACAGGGTGGTCTCCTCCTCGATTCCATCGTAGTAGGTGCCTTCCCCCGTCGTTTTTCGGAATGTGTTGCCCACTTCGAAGAAGCGAACTTCATCACTCTTGCGATTGAAGTTGTAGGACACCGCCTTCAGGAACCCGTAGAGCAGGGAGGGGCGGAGGGTGGTCATCTCCCTGGAGATGGGATTCAGTGTCTGAATCATCTGGTTGAGATCGCCCAGGTAGGAGGCATCCTCGTCCGGCATCAGCGAGTTGGTATAGATCTCCTTGAAACGGAGCCCCTTCACCTGTTCGCGGATGCGCACCATCAGCTTTTCATGCTCGCTGATCGGTTCAGGCGTTAAGAATTTTGTATGTGTGGGAGCGGAGATATTGTTGTAATCATAAAGCCGGCCCACTTCCTCGATCAGATCTACTTCCCGTTCCAGGTCGGGCCGAAAGGTAGGCACCTTATACGTAAGCTTTTCTTGCTGTTCACTGACCAGGGTGAGCTCGAGGCCGTCGAGAAGGTCCTTGACTTCTTTCAGCTCCAGCTCGGTACCCAGCAGCCTGTTGACATAGCCCAGCCGCAGCTCCAGCTCTTGCGGCTCTGTTGTTACCGGGTGGACATCCGTAGTACCGTCAACGATGGTACCGCCGGCCACTTCCGCGATCAGCTCGGCACACCGTTCGGCGGCAATGCGCTGCAGCCGTGGGTCGATGCCTCGTTCAAACCGGTAGGAGGCATCGGTTTGCAGGTTCTGCTCCTTGGCGGTCTTGCGAATGGTACCGGGATCAAAATAGGCACTTTCGATGAGTACCCGGGTGGTATCTTCGTCCACTTCGGAATCAACCCCTCCCATGACACCGGCTATGGCCACAGGTCCTTTCCCGTCACAGATAAAGAGGGTTCCGGGTGAGCAGGTTCGGGTAGCGTGGTCGAGCGTTTCAAATGTGATCTCCTCATCGTAGTCCTTCACGACGATCTGTTTACCCCGTATCGTTTCATAGTCAAACGCATGCAGCGGCTGACCGAGTTCCAGCAGCACGTAATTGGTGATATCCACCACGTTGTTGACCGGGCGTACTCCCAGGGCCTCGAGTTTGTTTTTGATCCACGCCGGTGAATCGGCAATGGTCACATCGTTCACCATCTTGCCGACGTAGCGGTGGCACTTTTCCGGGTTTTGGATCGATATTTCGATCTCTTCCACAATCGGCTCGGTTTCAGGAAACTGCTCCCGGTACGGTTTTTCAAATTCGAGATCGAGGGCCGCTGCAAGATCACGGGCCACCCCGACATGGCAGGTGGCGTCTGGCCGGTTGGGAGAGATCTCAATGTCAAGGATCGTATCTTCATACAGATCAAGAACTTCACTAACGGGGGCGCCCACTTCCGCTCCGTTTTGCAGAACCATGATTCCGGAGTGATCGTCACCGATACCCAGTTCACTTTCGGAGCAGATCATGCCTTCCGAGTTCTCACCCCGAAGGTTGGCCTTCCGAATAGTCAGCTGATCGCCGTTTTCCAGGGTTACCGGGAGGGTGGTGCCCACCGTGGCTACAGGAACCCGTTGATCTTTGGCTACATTATCAGCCCCGCACACAATCTGTACCTGTTTGTCTCCCAGGTTGACCTGGCAGAGCCGGAGCCGGTCGGCATTCGGGTGATCCCGGACGTCCAGAACCTCCCCGACGATAACCCCGTCCAGCGAGCTTCCCACTTTTTCCAGGGAATCCACCTCGAGCCCGATCAGTGTCAGTTTTTCGGCTGTTCTCTCCGGGGTAAGATCCAGATCAATTAACTCTTTCAGCCAGTTGTATGAAATCTTCATTGGTAGTTATTCTTCTGTATCGTTGCTAATGTTTATAATGGTATTACCGGGTACGGCAGCATAATCCTCCGTTTCATCCCGCCGGGATTCCCCCGGCACGGGGCAGAGGAGATCAGTCGAACTGCTCCAAAAACCGGATGTCATTTTCATAGAGTATCCGGATATCATTGATACCGTGCCTGAGCATCGCGATCCGGTCGACCCCCATACCCCAGGCGAACCCGGTGTAGACTTCCGGATCGATCTCCACCGCCCTGAACACGTTGGGATCCACCATGCCGGAACCCAGAATTTCCAGCCACCTGCCTTCCCCGTTGGCCTCCCACCAGATATCCATCTCGAGACTGGGTTCGGTAAAAGGGAAAAAACCGGGACGCAGCCGGTATTTCACGTCACTGCCAAACATCAGCTTTGCAAAGTTAATCAAATTCTCCTTCAGCTCGGCCACACTTACGTTGGTGTCTACATAGAGCGCTTCCACCTGGTGAAAGAGAAAATACGATTTGGGACTGACCGCTTCATTACGGTAGACCTTGCCGGGAGCGATTATGCGGATCGGTGGCTTGCGTTTTTTCATCTCCCGTATCTGTATGGGGGAGGTGTGCGTGCGCAGCACCAGGTCCTCTTTTTCCGGCTCGTCATATCGCCGAATAAAGAAGGTATCCTGTTCATCCCGGGCGGGGTGGTTCGGGGGGAAGTTGAGCGCAGTGAAATTATGGAAATCGTCCTCAATTTCGGGTCCGTCGGCGATGGAAAACCCGAGGCGATAAAAGATCTCCTTCATCTCGTTAAGCGTTTGGGTAAGCGGGTGGTAAGAGCCCACTGTCTGCGGCGGGGTTGGCAGGGTTAGATCCTCTTTGGCTCTCCGCTGCCGGCTTTGCTGTTGCCGCAATTGTTCCCGGGCCGACTCGAACTTCTCTTCTGCCAGGGTTTTTACTTCATTCATCGCTTTGCCGACCGTGGCTTTCTCCTCATTGGGTACTTCGCTCATCCGGGAGAACATCGCCTGAACTTTTCCTTTCCGGGAGAGAAATTCAAGGCGAAAGGCCTCAAGATCCTCCTCATGTTCGAT
This sequence comes from Balneolaceae bacterium, assembly GCA_033722415.1. Lineage (GTDB taxonomy): Bacteria > Bacteroidota > Rhodothermia > Balneolales > Balneolaceae > JAMQKA01. The sequence continues at coordinate 5,138 of JAWVZC010000240.1, forward strand.
CGAAAAGTCGTCAACAGCCTGTTTTATCTTATCAATATAATCGAGCATCAGAAATTGTTATGGTTATGCGAAACTAGTCAAATATACGAAATAGGCCGGCTTTCCATGGACCGGATTTGCAGAGAGGCAACGATAATAAATTTTCTCCGGTAAATACAAAAAAACCGACAAACCTTATGTTCTCGTATAAGATTTGCCGGCTCGGGAAATCAACAAGCTAACCGTCTACGCCGTTGCCTCTTCAACAATGGCGGTAAAGGTATCCGGATCGCGCACGGCCAGGTCGGCCAGAACTTTCCGGTTGATTTCAATATTTTTGTTTTTGAGGGCTCCCATCAACCTGGAATAGGTGGTACCGTTCTGGCGTGCGGCAGCATTAATGCGTGTGATCCAGAGCTTCCGGAATTCACGTTTGCGAACCTTGCGGTCGCGATACTGGTACAGCATCCCTTTTTCGACCGCGTTTTTCGCGAGTTTATACACATTTTTTCGCTTGCCCCAGTAGCCTTTCGCCTGTTTAAGAATTTTTCGGCGACGGCGACGGGAAGCCACTTTATTTCTTGCTCGTGGCATTTTGTCTTCCTGTGTGTTATGTGTTAATAATTACGGGTTCAATACTACTTGTACGGCAGCATTTTCTTGACATTCTTCTCTTGGGTCTTGTCGACCAGGGTGTCTTGACCAAGTTTACGTTTCCTTTTGCTGCGCTTTTTGGTGAGGATATGTCGTTTCCCCGCCTTTTTGCGCTTGACTTTACCGGTGCCGGTAATTTTGAAACGCTTCTTGGCTCCACTGTTGGTTTTCATCTTTGGCATAAGAATCACGTTTTCCTTGAATTCAAAAGACCACGAAGATAAGAATTATCAGTTACTGATTAAAGGTCTTTGTACTTTTTTGTCAGATCAGCGAACAGCAGATCTAATTCCCTTTCGACTTGGGAGCAATCATCATGATCATACGGCGGCCCTCCATGGTAGGTTTTGACTCTATTTCACCCACATCATCGAGTTCTTCGGCCAGATCAAGCAGCAGATCTTCCCCCCGTTCGGTATAGAGCATATCGCGCCCGCGGAACTGGACCGTGGCTTTTACCTTGTCTCCATCCTCCAGAAATCCGCGTGCGTGCCGGGTTTTAAACTCCAGGTCATGATCGTCGGTGTTGGGCCGGAACCGAAGTTCCTTGACCTGCATTGTGTGCTGCTTCTTCTTGGCTTCCTTCTCTTTCTTTTTCTTTTCGTACATGAATTTGCCGAAGTCGATAACTTTGCAGACAGGCGGTTTGGCGTTGGGTGCCACTTCGACAAGGTCCAGATCATAAGATGCCGCAATTTCCAAAGCCCGATCGATCGGGACAATCTCATGATCTTCATCCGGGCGGATAACGCGCACCTTGCTGGCCCGGATTTCATCGTTAACATTGGGTCTGTCCGGATCTTTTCGCGGACGTCGTCGTCTACTTCTTCCGATAATTACCTCTTAGTGTTTTTTGTTGGTGTTTGAGTGATCAGGTAGTTCTTTCTGCTCAATCTCTTTGGTTAGATTAGAAATAAATTCAGAGAATTCAAAAGTACCGATATCACCTTCCTTGTGGCGACGTACGGATACAGTGCCCTTACTGACTTCATCTCCACCTACTATTAACATATACGGGATCTTGCTCGTTTCAGCATC
>JAWVZC010000241.1:0-6769 GCA_033722415.1 Balneolaceae bacterium
CGGGCTGGCTATGTTATGAATGGGAATAAAGAAAACGTCAGCTAATATGGAAGAAAAAAAACGCCATCAACAGTTCCAGCAGCGCATCGATAACGGGGAAAAGATCGAACCGCGGGATTGGATGCCGGAGCGCTACCGCCAGCAGCTGATCCGGATGATGAGCCAGCACGCGCATTCCGAGGTTGTGGGCATGCTGCCCGAGGGCAACTGGATTACCCGAGCCCCTTCCCTGCGTCGTAAAATGGTGCTGCTTTCCAAAGTCCAGGATGAGGCCGGCCACGGGCTCTACCTCTACAGCGCCACCGAAACGCTGGGTATCAGTCGCGAGGAGATGATCGATCAGCTGCTTTCCGGAAAAGCGAAATACTCCAGCATATTCAATTATCCCACCCTGACCTGGGCCGATATCGGAATAATCGGCTGGCTGGTGGACGGGGCGGCCATTATCAATCAAACGATGCTCGCACGTAGCTCGTACGGTCCCTATGCCCGGGCCATGATTCGGATCTGCAAGGAGGAGAGTTTCCACAAAAAGCAGGGTTACGAGATGGTAGCCACCATGGCCAACGGTACGCCCGAGCAGCAGCAGATGGTGCAGGAAGCCCTGAATCGCTGGTGGTGGCCCACGCTGATGATGTTCGGGCCGCACGACGAGGATTCCCCCAACAGCGCCGAACTGCTTAAATGGGGCGTCAAACAGAAAACAAATGACGAACTGCGGCAGAGTTTTATCGACCGTCACGTGGCGGAGGCCCATGCCGTGGGACTCGAGATACCCGATTCCGAACTGAAGTTTAACGAGGAAACCGAACACTGGGAGATCGGGGAAATCGACTGGGATGAATTCTGGAATGTTATCAAAGGCAACGGGCCGATGAATCACGAACGCATGAAAGCCCGGAGAGAGGCTCACAAAAATGGACAGTGGGTCCGTGAAGCCGCCGAAGAGTACGCCCGCAAACAGCACCTAAAAGAAGAAAAGGCATCTTGATTCCTCAAGAGTCGCGGGTTATGTGTCTTGAGATTGCTAAAATAAACTCACTACTCTTGACCCCTGACCCACGACTCCAAGAAACAACAAATTATGAGTAAGGAAGAACAAAACGACACCCAGTGGCCCCTCTGGGAGGTGTTCACCCAGGGCCGGGACGGCAAACCGCACGAACATGCCGGCAATGTGCACGCCCCTGATGCGGAGATGGCCCTTCAGAATGCCCGTGACGTGTATACGCGACGCAGTGAGGCGGTCAACATCTGGGTGGTTCCGAGCGATCAGATTGTCGCATCCACCCCGGAAGATGCCGAGCCGTTTTTCGATCCCGCCGATGACAAACCCTACCGACACCCGCAATTTTACAACACGCCAAGAGCGGTGAAAAAACGACGATGATCACATCAACCCAGAACCAGATAGCGACGACGAATGATGCCCGGTATGAATATATTCTCCGGCTGGCCGACGACCGGCTGATTCTCGGTCACCGGCTGTCGGAATGGTGTGGGCACGGACCAATCCTGGAAGAAGATATCGCACTGGCCAATATCGCCCTTGACTATATCGGACACAGTGCTGCGCTCTACGAACACGCCGCCGAGCTGGAGGGAGAGGGAAGACACCGCGATGAACTTGTCTATTTCCGTGACGACCCGCAGTACAAAAATTTGAAAATCACAGAACTGCCCCGGGGTGATTTCGGGTTCACCGTTGCCCGCCAGTTCCTGTTTAGCGTATTCAGTTATCTGCTGTACCGTGAACTCAGCGATATCGATGACGAACAGCTTGGCGGAATAGTTGGAAAACACCTGAAGGAGATCAAATATCACCTGCGGCACAGCCGGGAATGGGTACTACGACTCGGCGACGGGACCGAGGAGAGCCACCTCCGCATCCAGGAAGCGTTTGACGAGCTTTGGATGTATACCGATGCAATGTTTTACATGAATGAGGTCGACGAGACGCTGATCTCCGAACAGCTGGCGGTCGACCTGGAGAGCCTGCGACCCGCCTGGAAGGAAACGGTAATCGAGGTACTGGAGGAGGCGACCCTGCAGGTCCCGGATTTCGACCAGCACATGGTGGGCGGGGGGCGCAACGGGTTCCATACCGAACACCTGGGCCACCTGCTGGCAGAAATGCAGCATCTTCGCCGATCCTATCCCGATGCGGACTGGGAGTAGAGCGTTGACGCAATGCACAAGGCGGTACGAGGAATGGATGAAGATGAATACGTAAATCATCATGTTACTCGTTCTAAAAGCGGAGCCAAGAAATGCCACAAACCAAAACTGCACATACCGAAGATGAAATCTGGTCGCTGCTTCGCGAAGTCGCCGACCCAGAGATCCCCGTATTGAATATCGTGGAGATGGGAATTGCCCGTTCCGTGGAAATGGAAGAAAATTCTGTCACCATAAAAATTACCCCCACATATTCGGGATGTCCCGCCATGCACGCTATAGAAACAGAGATTCGCAAGACCCTGGACCGTGCCGGCCTCGAAAGCTACCGGGTCAAAAAGGATTTTTCCGAAACCTGGACGACCGACTGGATGACCGAACAGGCTAAGGCCAAACTGAAGGAGTACGGGATCGCTCCACCGGGAAAAACTGACCCTGGTGAAGATCTGTTAAAAAAGCTTAAAAATACCCGGAAAATAGCCTGTCCCTACTGCGATTCGCTCAATACCGAGTTACAAAGTGAATTCGGCTCCACCGCCTGTAAAGCGCAGTATTACTGCCACGACTGCGAGGAGCCGTTCGAACATTTTAAATGCATTTAGATCCTCCGGATGTTTGATACCCCAAATGTATCTCATCGGGCTTCTAATTTCCCAATAGTGTAATAGATAATCTACTTATGAATGATCTTGTTTCTACTACATTGGAAGAGGCATTGTTGACCGTCACCCTTAACCGGCCTAAAAAGCTCAACAGCATTACCGAACCCATGGCGAAAGAGTTGCAATGGGCACTGGATGAAGCCAACCACAACCCGGACGTCCGCTGTCTCTTACTGACTGGTGAGGGGAAGGCTTTCTGCACCGGACAGGCCCTGGAAGAGGTAATTAGCAAGCAGGACGCGGATGAGGACTACCAGCTCGAAGATACAGTTCGGACCAGTTACAACCCCGTAATCAGAGGTATACGTTACCTTGAGAAACCAGTCGTTTGTGCCGTCAATGGCGTGGCGGCCGGGGCGGGTGCCAATATCGCGCTGGCCTGCGATATCGTACTTGCATCCACCGAAGCGAAGTTTGTACAGGCGTTCAGCAAAATCGGGCTGATACCCGACAGCGGCGGTACCTTTTTCCTGCCCCGGCTGGTGGGTCTGCAGCGGGCCAATGCCATGTTTATGCTGGACGAGTCGGTTCCGGCTGAAAAAGCCGAGGAGATCGGCTTGATTTACAAATCCGTGGAAGCCGATGCCTTGATGGAAAAAGCGCGGGAAATTTGTGCCAAGCTGGCATTCATGCCCACGCGTGCCTTCGGGCTGTACAAGCGTGCCGTCAACCGGTCGCTCCAAAACAACCTGGATTCCCAGCTGAACCTGGAAGCGGAACTGCAAACCGAGGCGGGATCCACGAACGACTACTGGGAAGGAGTCCAGGCGTTTTTAGAAAAACGGGATCCGGAATTCAAAGGGATATAACTCAAACGCAATCCTTGAAATAGATGATATAGTCCTCCAGCGATGTTTTGGAAATGCCGTTGACCAACTTTCGATCGGCCGTGACGAACATGGCATACTTCTCGATAGCAGTAGCCAGGTATGTTGCATCATAATAAGTTACAGGTAGCGAAATAGCTACTTCAAATGCAAGTTGGCTAACGTTTTCGTCCCACTCTATCTTGAAAGGCAGCTTGCGTACTTGCTTTCTTTTTTCGCATGACTCATCAATCTGCAGTTCCTTGCGCCTTACTTTTTTGGTGATAACGGAATCCATCTCCACTGGAAAAATAAGGGGCACGTAGAATAAGGAGATCCTTTTAATAATCTGCTCTGCCTCTTCTGACCCCTTCTCCCGGAAAAGCCATTTGATGGCTACGGAAGCATCGACCACTAAATCATTCACCGATCTCGATCCTCCCGTATATCATCGACGCTGTCGGAAAACATACGCCCTTCAGCCCGATATTTCGCCAGATTTTCACGGACCATGCGTCGTACTTCTTCGATGTCGGGGCCTGCATGACTTTCCAGCAGGTTCTTGAGTTCCTCTTGCAGAGACCGGTTATTTGCTGCGGCCTTCTTTTTCAGTTTTTTAAGTGTGTCTTCATCTATATTTCGTATCAGTACATCAGACATGGTGTTTTACGTTGTCTCGATTGATATCATGATGATATCACAATTTTTTTTCTTTTCCAAATTTATGTGCCTGTTGGAATAGCATCATTTTTACCAAATAATTTGTTCTTTTCAGGGCTTACCGAAATAATCATACAGACAAAGTGTCCTGTGAGATAAGGCATAATATTCTCTGTATTTTATTTCCTGTAATACGTTTAGCGGTTAAAAAGCAGCCTGTATGTCATCCTGAACTTGTTTCAGGATCTGGCAAGGCCGCTGCCGTTGAGCTCAGCTCGCAACAGATCAACGCTCAGTACCACCGCGAGAATTCCGACAGCTGTCGGAATCCGGGATCACGCAGAGGGCATTCCCTGGTTTGTTGCTATCTAATCTAACCACTAAACGCGTTCCCTGTAGTAATAACTGGTTATAAGACGTGGGATTCCTTTTTTATGAACAATTGGATAGTCAGACGCTAGACAGAAGAAAGAATAGTGATTTATGACGAGCTCGTGAAAATGATTTCCTAACAAAAAACAAACCCGGGATGGTTCATAAATTTGTAGGCCCGGGCAAATCATTTTTCGAGGAATCCCCACGCTCAAACATCCAAACACAATTCAGGTAAAGCCGCATGGTGATCACAAGCGTGAAGATGCCAGGTCTCGCAAAAAATATCTATGACTTTCTGGTGACTTTTTGTTCGTTTTTGATCACTCAACCCCCTTCCATTTATCTCACTTAAAAGCACCCGGCTTCTTGTCATTACACCCAATATTTTTATTTTGATAACACTGCCTACCAGCAAATGTCAATAGAAAATCAGTGAGTTGAATAACAAAGATCTTATAGGTATCGTCGGAGCGGGAACCATGGGAACGGGCATCGCGCAGGTAGCCTCCACATTTGGTCATGATGTGTTTCTGTACGACAGTTATCCCGACCAGCTGGGCGAGTCCAAACACAATCTCCGTACCATCCTGCAGCGGCAGGTGGAAAAGGAGCGGATGAGCCAGCAGGAGGTCAACGGTATCATGGACCGCATCGAATTCACGGAAGATATGACCGGTTTCGGGGAATGTAGCCTGATCATTGAAGCAGTACCCGAAGACCTGGAGATCAAGCAGGATGTGTTCCGGCGGGTGGAGGGCATTGCCCCCCGGCAGTGTATTCTGGCTACCAATACCTCGTCGCTATCCATCGCCTCCATCTCTTCGGCACTGAAACGCCCGGGACGGTTCCTGGGCACACACTTCTTTAATCCCGCCCCCCTGATGCCGCTGGTAGAGATTATACCCGGTATCGCCACCGACCCGGAACCCGCAGAGGAGGCACGATCGCTTATAGATGACTGGGGCAAAACGACGGTGAAAGCCAAGGATACGCCCGGGTTTATTGTGAACCGGGTAGCCCGCCCCCTTTACGGCGAGGCGCTGCGGCAGCTTGAGGAGGGCGTGGCCGACGTACCGACCATCGACTGGGCGATGAAAGAGATCGGCGGGTTCAAAATGGGTCCGTTTGAACTGATGGACCTGATCGGCAACGACGTGAATTACAAGGTAACCGAAACCGTATTCCAGGAGTTTTACTATGACCCCCGGTTCAAACCCTCTTTCACACAAAAAAGGATGGTGGAGGCGGGATATCTCGGTAAAAAAACCGGCAAGGGTTTTTATGAATATGGAGATAACGCCGAGAATCCCGATCCCACCCAAGACCCCGGGCTCGGAAAAAAGATTGTCAACCGCATCCTGGTGATGCTGATCAACGAGGCCGCGGATGCGGTTTTCATGAATATCGCCTCGAAAGAAGATGTGGATCTGGCGATGACCGAGGGCGTGAACTACCCGAAAGGTCTGCTTCGCTGGGCGGATGAGATCGGGCTGCAGGAGGTGCTCGATCGAATTTCGGCACTACACGTTGAATACCGGGAGGATCGCTACCGCCCGAATCCCCTGATCAAGCGAAAAGTCAAAAACAACGAGACGTTTTATTAGGATTCAGGATTCTGGATTCTGGATTCTGGATTCTGGATTACCTGCTGTTCTGAATGTCAAAATGTTGCTTCCCGAATTATACATTACCAAGCTATGGAGAAACAGACCCTCGCCGAAAAGTCGGTGCAAAAGATGCTGGAAAACGATCCTTTCAGCCGATGGCTCGGCATTGAAGTGACGGAGATTCGTCCCGGTTCCGCAACACTGGAAATGACCGTCCGTTCGGAGATGCTGAACGGCTTTGGGGTGGCCCACGGCGGCATCGCATACTCACTGGCTGATAGCGCTCTTGCGTTTGCGGCAAATACCCACGGTAGGGTTTCGCTGGCAATTGAAAACAATATCTCGTATATCCATAAAATTACCGAAGGAGACCGGCTGACGGGCACAGCCGAGGAATTGAGCGTTGGCCGACGTATCGGAGTTTACCGGATAACCATCACGCGAAATGGGGATCAAAAGGCCGCGGTATTCCGTGGAACCG
>JAWVZC010000242.1:0-6740 GCA_033722415.1 Balneolaceae bacterium
GCCAGGCTGCCTACGAAATTGCCAACCTCACCGGCTACCAGTGCCGCGTATACCTGCCGTTTGACGAGTGGCGTCAGGTAGAAATCGGGCAGCCCGTAAATTTTCGCGTCTCTAACCATCCCGAGGTTACCGGCCGGGGACGTGTTTCTCAAATAAGCCCAAGGCTGGATCCCGCCACCGGACTGGGAGAAGTTGTCATCAGCCTTACCGAGGAGGGCCAGAACATCTACCAGGGCGTGCTGGTGGAAACGACCATCAACGTGCAGACCCGGGAAAATGCCGTGGTGATACCACGTGCCGCTCTGGTGGAAAATGTACAAACCCTGATCGAACCGGAATCTAACACCATTCAGTTGCAGCGAAGTTATTCGGTATTTGTGGTAAAGGATGATACCCTGGCCACCCAGCGGGAACTGCAGCTCGGAATAGAACAGGGGGATCGCATTGAGGTACTCGAGGGACTAAGAGCGGGCGAACAGGTAGTCATCACCGGTCAGAACAGCCTCAATGACAGTTCGAAGGTACGGGTGGCGGGTCAGGAGGATTTTGAAAGCCCGGAGGATATCCCGATTGAAAACCCGGTGGAGCCGCAGGCCTCCCGCGACACCAGCTCAACCTCATCCCAATAACAAACTGAGGTACTGACCTATGAAAGCGTTAGCACGAAAAGCGGTTGAGCGGCCGGTCACCTTTTTCATGACCAGTCTTATTGTCATCGGGTTCGGGCTGTTTGGACTCTCCAACCTGAGGCTTAATCTTTATCCCGATGTCTCGTTTCCCACAATCACCGTATATACCACCTACGAGGGAGTGGCCCCGGAAGATATTGAAACCCTGATCACCCGTCCTATCGAGGAACAGGTGGGCAGCATCAGCGGGGTGCGGCGGGTGCGCTCGATCTCTAACCAGGGGGCCTCGGTCGTTAAACTGAAATTCAACTGGGGTACCGATCTCTACGTGGCGGAGTCGGACGTGCGTAAAGAGCTGGATTTCGTTCGCCGAACCATCCCCGACGACGCCGAACAGCCGATCGTATTCTCTTACGACCCGAACCAGGAGCCGATCATCGTGCTTACCCTTACCTCCGACATCCGGAGCCCGCGCGAAATCCGTACCATTGCCAAGCAGCGGCTGGAACAGCGCCTGGAGCGGATTCCGGGCGTGGCCTCCAGCGAAACCTCCGGCGGGTTTGAACGGCAGATCAATATCGACATCAGCAATGAACAGATGCGGTCTTACAATCTCAGCATCTCCGAGATCGCCGGCAAGCTGGAACAGGAGAATATCCAGGTACCGGCCGGTGAACTGATCGAGGGTCGCACTATCTACTCGCTCCGCACGATCGGGGAATTTGAGAATGTCGACCAGATTCGAAACACCATCATCGCCGTGCGAAACGGGGAACCCCTGCGACTGGACGACGTGGCGGAGGTCGAAGACGGGGTGGCCCAGCCGATCGGCAACGTCCATGTAGACCGAAAAGACGGAGTCATCATCAACGTGTACCGGCAGAGCGACGCCAACGTGGTAACCACGGCCAACGCGGTGGTCAACAGCCTGGACGATCTGGAACAGATGCTCCCGGGCGATATAGCTATCGACGTGCTCACCAACGAGGCGGATTTTATCGAGATGTCGATCGACAACCTGCTCTGGACCGGGCTTCAGGCCGTCATCCTCGTGGTCCTGATCCTGCTGGCGTTCCTGCACAGCGGCCGTTCGGCCCTGATTATCGCCATATCGATTCCCGTCTCGATCATCTCTACGTTCAGCATTATGGACTGGGCGGACCTGAGCCTGAATATCATTTCGCTTTCCGGGCTTACGCTTGCCGTAGGTATGGTGGTGGACGATGCCGTGGTGGTGCTCGAAAACATCTTTCGATTTAAGGAGGAGGGCCACGACCGCAACAAGGCCTCCATTTTCGGTGCCCAGGAGGTGGCGGTACCGGTCGTTATTTCAACGCTTACCACACTCGTGGTCTTTATCCCGATTCTCTTTGTACCCGGAATTGCCGGTTTCCTTTTTCGCGACCTGGCCCTGACCATCTCGTTTGCTCTGGCGGTTTCATCACTGGTGGCCCTCTCCCTGATCCCGATGATGAGCTCGCAAATCCTGGATACCGGAACTAAGAAAGAAGGAGATACAAAGCCCAACTACCTGAGACGCATGCTGGACTGGAGCCGGGGAAATGGATACAAGCGCCTGGTGGTGTCTCCCCTGCTGCTTATTGGCGCCCTCGGTTATCCCCTGTACCTGTTATTTACATTCCTGGGTAAAAAAATAGGCGGATATTTATCTCGGGAAGTGGGGCCGGCCATCGGGCGTTTTCTCGAACGGATGGAACGGGGATATGAACATATCCTGGACAGGTTCCTACACCGAAGCGGGCTTGTCGTGACTTCAGCTGTACTGCTGTTCCTCGTTACATTACCGATATTCGGGTTTCTTGGCGGTGAATTCTTCCCCAAGGTGGATGACAACAACTTTATCCTCGATGTGCAGCGGGAACCGGGCGTGAGCCTGCTTGAGCTGGAGCGCACCATCTCACAGGTGGAATCGGTCATCGAGCGCGAGGTTCCGGAAGCGCGACTCGTCGTATCGGACTTCGGCGACAAAGAGGGCATCGAGGGTGCCGACAATCCCGGCGGGTATCAGGGTACGGTGCGCGTGGAGCTAGTGCCTCAGGATCAGCGCTCCCGCCGCGAGGCGGAGATTACGGCCGCGCTCCTGGATCGGCTGGAGGTGGTGCCCGGTGCCGAAATCAAGGAAATTCAGCAGGATCCGCTGAGCCCGGAGGGTGAAAACGGCCTGATTGTACAGATTTTCGGTTACGAACCGGATACAAAGGAAAATCTGGCCGACGGCGTAAAACAGCGACTCACCGAGATTGAAGGTATTGTAAATGTTTTCAGCACGGCCGACCAGGGACGCCCGGAACTGCGGGTGTCGATGGACCGGGAGCGGATATCGCGTATCGGGATGAACACCTCGCAGGTAGCCAGTGCCATCAGCAACGCGGTGCAGGGCAACCTTGCAACCACGTATGTGGACCAGGGGATCGAGTTCGAGGTGCGCGTTCAGCTCGACGAGATGGACAAAACCTCGGCCTCCGAACTGCGAAACCTGCAGGTTCAGACCCCCGGGGGAGACTGGGTCCCGCTTTCGAACCTTGCCAGGGTGGAGCGGTACAGCGGTCCCACCAATATCCTCAGAATTAATCAGGAACGGGTCACCGAAGTTACAGCCGATCTCTCCGGAATCGACATGAAAACAGCGACCTCCCGCACGCGTGAACAACTCAGCAATATTGACTGGCCGGAGGGCTACCGGTACCAGATTGCCGGTTCGGCCGAAGATCAGCAGGCCTCCTTCAACTATCTCCTGATCGCCTTCATTATCGCCGGCATCCTTACGTACATGGTGATGGCCTCCCAGTTTGAGAGCCTCGTGGAACCGTTTATCATCATCCTTACCATTCCCCTGGCGCTGACCGGTGTGCTCCTCGTGCTCTGGGCGACCGGCACATCGATCAGTGTAACATCCATGGTGGGGTTGATTTTGCTCTCCGGAATTGTTGTGAATAACGGGATTGTGATGATCGACTATATCAAGATACTGCAGGCACGCGAAATGACGCGCCATGAGGCCATTGTCAGGGGAGCCGGTCGCCGCCTGCGCCCGATCCTGATGACGGCACTCACCACCATCCTGTCGATGGTGCCCCTGGCGCTGGAACTGGGGTCGGGATCTGAAACCTGGAGCCCAATGGCACGCACCGTTATCGGCGGGCTCACCATGTCTACCCTGCTGATGCTTTTCGTGGTGCCCTGCCTCTACAACCTGATCAACAGCATGGTGGAGCAGCTCGGTTTCGATGCCGTGCACAAGATCGATCCCCTGATGGAATCGGAATTAGTTAAAGCGGAGTAGCCAATGAAAAAGTTCACCGTTGCAGGTCGTGTTCTGAACCGGCCGATCACCGTGATCATGATTACTCTGGTGATCATCGGGTTCGGTGTGTTTTCACTCTCCAACCTGAAAATCACACTCTATCCCTCGTTTAATATCCCGATCTTGGCTGTACAGACGGGATACAGCAACGTGGCCCCCGAGGATATGCAGAAGCTGGTAGTGGAACCGATTGAGGGGGCGATCTCCGCCATCGAGGGGATTGACGAGCTGGAGTCGAACATCAGCAAGGGCAGTGCCTTCATCATCCTGCGCCTTAAAAACGGGGTCAACATCCGTAACACGGAGCTGAAGGTGCGGGAGGCGATCGCCCGCATACGCAATGAACTGCCCACCGAGGCCTCCGAGCCGGTGATCTTCCAGTTCGACCCGGAAAACTTTCCGATCATGCGTCTCAGCCTCGATGCCGACAACAAGGGACTGGACGTGCTTCGGCAGCTTGGGGTGGAATTTATCGAACCGCGCATCGAACGGCTGGAAGGCGTGGCCTCGGCCGACACGCGCGGTGGACTGGAACGCAAAATTTTTGTCAACGTAGACCCGATGTCGCTGGCACAACACCGGCTGGTACCTGCCGATATCGAATCGGCCCTTCGCTCCAATAACGTGCAGGTGCCGATGGGAAACATCATCACGGGCACCAACAGCTACAGCCTGGTGGCGGAATCGATGTTCCAGGGCGTCGACGAGATCCGGCAGACCATCATCAGGATGACCGATAACGGTATCCCGGTACGGATCAAGGATGTAGCTGAGGTGGATGATGGTTTCGCCGAGGTGCAGACGCTGGTGGAGATTAACGGCAAAAACAGCGTGACGGTGGAGGTGCAGAAAAAATCGGATGCCAATACGCTGGATGTGGCCAACGCCGTCATCGCCGAAATACCGACCATCAACAGTAACCTCCCGTCCGGTGTCAACCTGCAGGTACTCACCAACGACGGGGAAAATATCGAAAACTCGATCTCCAACCTGACCCAGTCGGCCCTGGCTGCCCTTGTTGTGGTCATCATCGTGCTGCTGATCTTCATGGGCGGCTGGCGCATCTCCCTGGTGGTGGCCGCGACCATACCGGTCTCGGTGACCGCCAGTTTTGCCGCAATGTACGCAGCGGGACTTACCCTGAACATCCTGACGATTACCGCCCTAGCGCTTGCCGTGGGACTGCTCGTGGATAATGCCATTGTGGTATCGGAAAGTATTGCCCGGAAACTGGAGACCGACCTGAACAAGATGCAGGCTGCTCTGGAAGGGACCAATGAGGTGATCGGGGCGCTGCTTGGGGCCACGCTCACCACCCTGGGAGTGTTTGTGCCGATCGTGGGAATTTCCGGCATACAGGGACAGTTTTTTGCCGAATTCGCCCTGACTATCAGTATTGCCATCGCACTTTCTTTTATATCATCGATTATCCTTGTGCCGGTACTGTCTCTGCTGTTCCTGGACAAAAAAGAGTTTCAGCAGCACAGCGGCTCATTCCGGGCCATTCACAAGCTTGAAGACTGGTATGCACGTTCCCTGCGCTGGCTGATGTTCCGGAAATGGATGGTATTCCTGTTTGTTACCGCCCTGTTAGGCGGAACCTATATGCTTTACAACGCCATGGAGTTTGAATTTTTTACCGATACCGATTCCGGGCGGGTCTCCATGAGCATAGAACTGCCTTCCGGTACCAAGCTTGTTCGTACGGCTGAGGCGATCCGTTCGTTCGGTCAGCAGATTCAGGCAAAAGACGAGGTGGAACAGGTCATCACCAACATCGGTCAGCGTGGTTTCCGCAGCAGCACCAATATCGGTGAAATTACTGTGAACCTGGTGGACCAGAGTGAACGGGATGTGACGACCAATGAATTTTCGGCCAGGCTGCGCAGGGAGCTGTCTGCCCCGGGCGTAGATATAAACATAAGAGGCGGGGGCGGAGGCTTCGGCGGATTTGGCGGGGGGATTCGACTTACCCTTGTAGGTCCCGATATCGAGGTTCTGCAGGCCATCTCCGACAAGATTGAGCTTGAGCTGCTGGCCGACAGCAATGTGGTCTCGGTCGACAACGGGCGTACCGATCCCACTCCCGAGCTGCAGTACCACGTGGACCGGCAGCGGGTCAGCCGGATGGGCAGTTCCCTGAATGAAGTAGCCAACTCCCTGAAAACCCAGGTACAGGGTACCAGGGTCGGCTTTTTCCGAAAGGAGGGCCGTGAGATACCGATCGAGGTGCGGGCCACCAAAACCGCGTTGACTAGCAGGGAGGAGCTCTTTGACCTGGAGCTGATCGAGGCCGACAGCAAGCGGGTGCCGGTGGCCGCACTGGGCCGCTTTGAAAGTGTGGAGGGCGTTAATGAGATCGAGCGGCGAGACCGGGAAACCATCCTGGATGTAAACATCGAGGTTGCCGGCAATGCCAACGAGTACCGGGAGCGTATTATCGATTTTATCCGGCAGGAAGTGGTCCTGCCGGAAGGCTACCGTTACGAATTCACCGGCGGTACCGCCGATGCCGATGAGGGTTCAAGCGAGGTGATGTGGTCGCTGCTGTTTGCCATCGCCCTCACCTACATGATCATGGCCTCCCTGTTCGAAAATTTCCGGGATCCCTTCGTAATCTGGTTCTCGATACCCCTGGCCTTTTTCGGGGCACTGATGGGACTGTGGATGTCGCTGACTCCCCTCACGGCCACGGCGTTTATCGGCATGTTTATGCTGGTGGGTATTATCGTGAACAACGGTATCGTGCTGGTTGATTACATGCATCTCTACACCAGGGACAACGC
>JAWVZC010000243.1:0-6738 GCA_033722415.1 Balneolaceae bacterium
CGTTGAGGGGGCGGTAAAGGCCATTGAAGAAGATGCATCCCTGCAAATTGTCCTGCTAGGGCCGGAGAAACTGGTGCATGATGCCCTCGGGAGGCACGAGTATGACAGGGAACGAATTGTGGTCAAGGACGCCCCAGAAATTATCGGTATGGACGAACCGCCGGCCCAGGCGGTAAAGACGAAAAGAAACTCCTCTATCGCGATTGGGCTCGGCATGCAGAAGGCAGGGGAGTGCCACGGTTTTGTCAGCGCGGGCAACACCGGGGCTCTGCTGGCGGCTTCCACCTTTATTCTGGGCAAGCTGGAGGGGGTCTCCCGACCGACCATCGCGGCTACGTTTCCCACCGTCAAGGGGTTTCGCCTGCTGCTGGACGTCGGCGCCAACCTGGAGATGAGGCCCGAAATGTATTACCAGTTTGCCCAGATGGGTACAATCTACGTTCGCGAGATCATGAAGATTTCCGATCCAAAGATAGGACTCATCAATATCGGGGAAGAGGAGGAGAAGGGTACCGAGGCCGTTAAGGAAGCTTTTGACATGCTCCGTAAACTGCCGGAATTTATCGGTAATATCGAGGGCAGTGATATTTTTTCAGCCAGGGCCGACGTGCTGGTTTGTGACGGATTCGTGGGAAATGTGCTGCTCAAGTTCGGGGAGTCGATTCCCGGGGCGCTCAAACAGATTATCGGGGTTCACCTTGAAAAGCAGGCTGAACGGGGCAAACCGCAATCGCCCCCCACAGAGCTGCTGGAGTCTTCACTTTCCATGTTTAATCCCGAAAATGTCGGCGGCGTGCCGTTTCTGGGAGTAGACGGGGTCAGTATGGTCGGACACGGCGGCAGTTCCGCACGCGCTGTTAAAAACATGATTTTCAACGCGGTAAAGTGTGTCGATCACAATATCAATGAAAAAATTATCGCATCTCTAAAAAGTTAAAATCTGTTACATGGCTGAAATAAAGCGTTCCAAGATAACTGCAGTAGGACATTATTTGCCGGAAACCAGACTCACCAATCACGATCTCGAGAAGATGGTGGAGACCAATGACGAATGGATCAGGACGCGAACCGGGATCAGGGAACGAAGGATTTTGGATGATGACGATAAGGCCACAGCGTTTATGGGAGCGGAGGCCGCCAGGGAGATTCTTGAGGAGAAAGATATCGATCCAGGTGAGATCGATGCCATTATTGTAGCCACCGTAACCCCCGACTTCCTGTTCCCCGCTACGGCCTGCCTGGTGCAGGAGCGTATCGGGGCTTCAAATGCGTTCGGTTTCGATCTGTCAGCCGCCTGTTCCGGGTTTCTTTTTGCTCTCACAAGCGGATCTGCACTTATCGAGTCCGGCCGTGCCGAGAAAGTCCTTGTGATCGGGTCCGACAAAATGAGCTCGATTGTGGATTATACCGATCGCTCCACCTGCATCCTGTTTGGGGACGCGGCGGCGGCAGTACTGCTGGAACCCTCCGATGACGGTACCGGCATTATCGATTCGATTGAATACAGCGAGGGCGACACCGATTGTGCCCTCTACCAGCCGGCGGGCGGTTCCAGGAATCCAGCCAGTCAGCAGACAGTGGCTAAACGGCTCCATTTTATCAAGCAGGATGGCCGAACGGTGTTTAAAAAAGCTACCGAGGGTATGGCCGATGTGTCGCTGGAAATTATGGAGCGTAACAATCTCGAAGCCGATGACGTAGCTTGGCTGGTCCCCCACCAGGCCAACAAGCGGATAATTGACGCCACCGCCCGCCGCATGGGTTTGAGCAGTGAAAAGGTGATGATCAATATCGATAAATATGGTAACACCACCGCCGCCACCATTCCACTATGTTTGTACGACTGGAAAGATCAACTGGAACCGGGTGACAACCTTGTGCTGGCTGCGTTTGGCGGAGGGTACACCTGGGGGGCCACATACCTGAAATGGGGGATATAACTATGAAACGAGCATATCTTTTTCCGGGACAGGGATCCCAGTACGTAGGTATGGGCAGCGATCATTACGATTCGGATGCCGAATTCGCCGAACTGGCCGACGAAGCGAACCGTATTCTGGGATTTGATCTAACCTCCATCATGTTCGAGGGGCCGGACGAAAAATTGCAGCAGACCGAGTACACGCAGCCGGCTATATTTCTGCATTCGGTTGGACTGTATCGTACGCTCAATACCCATCCCGATATGGTGGCCGGCCATAGTCTCGGGGAATTTTCAGCGCTGGCTGCATCGGGGGCCGTTGAATTTGATGAGGCCCTGAAGATCGTTCGCAAACGCGGACAGCTTATGCAGCAGGCCGGTGAACAGCATCCGGGAACCATGGCCGCAATCATCGGAATGGAGGATAATACGGTGGAAACGGTCTGCCGGGAAGCGACCGAAGCTACAGGCAAAGAGGTGGTGCCTGCCAATTACAACTGCCCGGGCCAGCTGGTAATTTCGGGCGATATCGATGCGGTGGAAAAGGCGGTCGAGCTGGCGAAGGATAAGGGATGCCGCCTGGCCAAAGTGCTGCCAGTAAGTGGCGCATTTCATTCCTCGCTGATGCAGCCCGCGTACGACGGACTCAGCCGGGAACTGGAAACCCTCGCCATTAACGAGCCTGAATGCCCGGTGTACAGCAACTACAAGGCCGAACCGACCATTGACCCGGAGGAGATCCGGTCTAACCTGCTGAACCAAATGTTGAATCCGGTACGATGGACACAAACATTGGAACATATGTTCAAGAACGGTGCGACGATTTTTATAGAGGTCGGTCCGGGCAAGGTATTGCAGGGACTGGTAAAACGTACCCTGAAGGGTGTGGAAATTGAAGGGTATCAATAAAAAGTTGCACGTTTAATCTAGGCGTTTCAATAACGAAACGTTACCTGAAGGGTTTGCCGGATAAGGTACCGAACATCATTTAGTATCAGAAGGGAAAGACACGATTATGGATATTTCACTGGACAGTAAAACTGCGATTGTAACAGGTGGTAGCCGGGGTATCGGTCGTTCAATCGCCCTCGCCCTGGCCAACTGTGGTGCCGATGTTGCGATTACCTACAGCAGCTCAACCGATGCGGCCCAACAGGTCGCGAAAGAAATTGAAGAACTTGGGGTTCGTTCCAAGGCGATTCAGGCGGATGCAGCGAGTCTCGAAAAAGCCGACGCCGTTATCGCAGAGGTTGTCGATGACTGGGACAAGCTGGATATCCTGGTGAACAACGCCGGTATCACCAAAGACAACCTGATCCTGAGAATGAGTGAAGAACAGTGGGACCAGGTTATTGAGGTGAACCTGAAAAGCGTATTTAACTATTGCAAGTCCGCTGCCAAGCCCATGATCCGCAATCGCGGGGGGGCTATCGTAAATATCAGCTCGGTCGTCGGTTTGTCCGGCAATGCCGGTCAGAGTAACTACGCCGCCTCAAAAGCCGGTATCGTGGGATTCACCAAATCGTACGCCAAGGAGCTGGCCTCCCGTAATATCCGGGCCAATGTGGTAGCTCCCGGCTACATACTGACGGAGATGACCGAAGAACTGAGCGAGAGTGTGCTGGAGACCATCCAGTCGGAGACGCCGCTGGGCAGAGCGGGCGATGCCGACGAGGTGGCTGCCGCGGTTGCGTTCCTGGCCTCCGACCTGAGCTCCTACATAACCGGTGACGTACTCCGCGTCGACGGCGGTATGGCCATGTAAAACCACAAGTGTATTTTTATAGACAGAAATTGTATTATTCGACCTTATTTGTCATTACCCTATACGCATTAACCTTAAATCGAAGCTAAACTAAACAGTTATGTCTCAAGACGTTGAAGCAAAAGTTAAATCAATCATTATCGATAAACTTGGTGTCGATGAATCGGAAGTGGCTGCCGAGGCGAACTTCACAAACGACCTGGGAGCCGACTCCCTCGATACGGTTGAACTTATCATGGAATTCGAAAAAGAGTTCGATATAAGTATTCCTGATGAAGATGCCGAAAAGATCGCCACAGTGGGCGATGCCGTGGAATACCTGCAAAGCAAAGTATCCTAATTTTACACATCATTACACGTTACCATGTCTGATCGCAGGGTAGTCATTACAGGACTAGGCGCCATTACACCGGTCGGGAATACCGCCCCTGATTTTTGGGAGGGACTCGTAGCCGGTAAAAGTGGTGCCCGGCCTATAGATCACTTCGATACCGACGATTTTCCCACCAAGTTTGCAGCCCAGATCGACGGGTACAACGAGGATGATTATTTTGATCGCAAGGAGGCCAAACGGCTGGACAGGGTGTGTCAATATGCCCTGATT
This sequence comes from Balneolaceae bacterium, assembly GCA_033722415.1. GTDB lineage: Bacteria > Bacteroidota > Rhodothermia > Balneolales > Balneolaceae > JAMQKA01. The sequence continues at coordinate 4,291 of JAWVZC010000243.1, forward strand.
GCGACTGAAGAAGCTATTGAAGATAGCGAACTCAACCTTAAGGAAGTCGATAAAAACCGGTTTGCCGTGATCGTGGGAACCGGTATCGGGGGAATGGTTACCTTCTACGAACAGTCGATAGAATATCACAAGTACGGCCCCAAAGGGGTATCGCCCTTCTTTATCCCCAAGCTGATACCAGACATGGTTGCAGGACAAATATCCATAAAATATGGATTCAAGGGGGCCAACTACTGTGTGGTTTCGGCCTGCGCCACCGGTTCTCATAACATTGGACTGGCCTACGACACTATTAAAAACGGCCAGGCTGATTACGCCGTCTCCGGCGGTGCGGAGGCCCCGGTTTCACAGATTGGGGTGGCGGGTTTTAATGCCATGCGGGCCATGTCTACACGCAACGATTCACCGGAAACCGCCTCTCGACCGTTCGATAAAAATCGGGATGGATTTGTCCTGGGAGAGGGGGCCGGTATTCTGGTACTGGAAGAGTATGAACACGCCAAAGCCCGGGGGGCTGAAATTTATGGTGAGATCGTGGGATATGGATTTTCGGCCGATGCCTATCATATGACGGCTCCCGATCCCAACGGGGAAGGTGTGATCCTGGCACTCACCCGAGCGCTGGATTCCGCCGGTGTGAACCGGGAGGATATCGACCACATCAACATGCACGGCACATCCACCCCGCTGGGGGATGTCGCTGAAACCAACTCTATTAAGAAGGTATTTGGCGAGCATGCCTACGATATGAACCTGAATTCGACCAAATCGATGACGGGTCATTCACTTGGTGCGGCCGGAGCTGTTGAGGCGGTGGCGACGCTGCTCACCACCTATCATGACGTGGTACCCCCCACGATTAACTATGAAACACCGGACCCGGATTGCGACCTCAACTATACCGTCAACGAAGCCCGGGAACGTACCATCCATTATGCCCTTAACAACGCTTTTGGTTTTGGAGGACACAACACCACGCTGGTATTCAAGAAGTTTGAAGGCTAGCGATCATGTTAGAGAAACTCAGATCCTATTTTACGAAAGAGGGCAGTACTCCTGTAGTAGATACGGAGCATGAAGAGCGCCTGGAACGTCTTAAAACCGTTATCAATGCCGAAATTGACGATCCCTTTCTCTTTATCCGGGCCCTTCGGCACCGTTCGGTACTGGCTGACGAGAACTATACCCCATCCGATTCCTACGAACGACTTGAGTTTCTCGGCGATGCCGTACTGGACCTGATCGTTACCGAGATCATATTCCAAAAATTTCCCCAAAAAAATGAGGGATTTCTTACCAAGTTGCGTGCCAAGCTGGTCAAGGGCGATGCGCTCGCGAAATATGCCGAACGGCTGAATCTCAGCGATCTGCTGGTGCTCGGGGAACGGGCCCGTGGGCAGGGTATCGAGTTTTCCAAAAGCATCCTGGCTGATGTGTTTGAAGCACTCGTCGGGGCCCTGTATATGGATCAGGGCTACAACCCCACCTTTGAATTCGTCGGACGTGTGATTCAGGAAAATGTCGATTTCGAACAGGTGATTACCACACTTGACAACCACAAGAGTATTCTGCTGGAGTATGCCCAGGCCAACAAAATGAATATACCCGAGTATGAAGTTGTAGCAGAAGAAGGTCCAGGCCACGACAAAACATTCGAAATCCGGGTACTGGTTGACAACCGGGAACTCGGGAAGGGGAAAGGCAAGAGCAAAAAAGAAGCCGAACAACTGGCCGCAAAACGAGCTCTGGACCGTATTGAGCAACAATAGCGCTTACATTTATTAGTTTTTACTAATCTGTTTGTCTGCCTTTCTGATATACGTATATTGACGTACGTGATATCTCCATCAAGAGAAATACTTGCTTTACCACCGACAATGGTACTGAACCACTATTCGAATATTAGGAAATCATCATTAAAGTGTTAATTCCGGTTTTTTATTTTGTCTTTCTGCTATTAATGTTATAATTAAATAGTTGGTTTGAATATGGTTATAGGTAAGACTAGTTAAGTAAGGAGTGTTTTGGTTTTTGGTGAGCGTAATGGTTCTACCAAAAAGGCATAAAAATTTATTGAATCATTTGGGGTTGCTATGTTGGGAACTACAGAAAGAGTTAAATCAGGCAAGAGTGGTAAAAACAAGGAAAATACATTAACTAATCCTGTCTTTATCACGAAAACTCCGGAAATGAAGGAGTTGCTTAAAAAGGCTGAGAAATTTGCCAAATCGGAGGCGCCGGTGCTCATCACCGGTGAAAGCGGGGTTGGCAAGGAGGTCATAGCCCGTCTTATTCACACCAAAAGTCATCGCTCGGATCAGGAGTTTGTCGCTATCAACAGCGGCGCCATACCCAGCGACCTGATCGAAAGTGAACTTTTCGGCCATGAAAAAGGAGCGTTTACCGGGGCAACCTCAAGCAAGGAGGGGTGCTTCGAACACGCCGACC
>JAWVZC010000244.1:0-6653 GCA_033722415.1 Balneolaceae bacterium
ACTACGCCTTCCTGAACATCGCCAGTGTGATCCTGTTTATGGTGGTGGGCAACATGCAGAACCGGGTAGACGAAGAACTGCTCTCGGAAATCAATATTCAGAAGTCGAGCTACGCACAAGAAAAGACTCTGCTAAAATAGAGGTCAGTACCGTGGCAAACAGGATGGTACCGATCGATACCACGGCCAGCAATCCGAGCGATTCCATGCCGGGATGATCGATAAACAGCATACCGACGAAACCGAGTACCGTGGTAACGGAACATGCGGAGAGTACCGGCAGCTTGTGGTGCCAAAAATGGGCCAGAAAGCGCTCCCGGTGGTTGCGAAGGGAATCAACCAGGTGGATGCCGTTGTCGGCCCCAACACCAATTATGATCGGCAATACAATCACGTTATAGAGGTTGATCTCAAACGAAAACAGGGACTCCATCGAAAGCAGCAACAGGAAGCAAACCAGCAGCGGGGCTGTAGCCATCAGCGTGTCCCGCACAGAGCGGTAGTACAGCAGCAACACCCCGAAGATGGTAACCAGCGGGGTTATAAACAGAAATCGGGACTCCCGGATCAATATTTCCAGGATGCTAGAGGCAATGATCGAGGTACTGGCGGCGTGGTACACCTTCTCCTCGCCCAGTTCTACAGTGCCGGAACTCTTTCGGAACTGAATCGAGGTTTGTCCGTTGGACAAACTCATTTTCGGGTATATAATGACCATCGGGGCGATAGAATTATCCCGGAAGAAAAATCGATTCGTGATGTATTTCGGAAGGTCACTCTCGCGCGGTGATACACTGTTTTCCACAAGTTCAAGAAGGTTCTCGCCGCTCTCGTTTTCCGGGGTTAACAACTCCCTGTTTCGGTCGACCAGCTGTTTGAGCGAGTCTACCCGTTCGCTTTTCTCCCGTAAAAGGCTGTCGTTATAGGGATAGCGGGCGGAAAACGACTCCACTCGTTCGATATCGGTAAATTTATCATCCAGGTTGTCCCGCAGGTAATGAAACAGTCTGCGCGAGTCGGCCAGCGATTCGGTGATAAAATAGGAAGGCTCGTGGTATCCCTGCCCGGTGCTCAGGTCCTCTTCAAGCCGGTCGAACCGGGACTGTTCCGTCTGGGGTTCAAGATCGGAAAAACTGTAGTTGAATTGGATCGACTGGAAACCAAGATATGCCGTACCCCCAAGAATGACAAGCAGTACTCCGAGTACACCGCGGCGCAACCCTAGGGGTATTTTCTGGTAGACGCCCATAACCTGTGACTCAGCATATTCCTGTTCCCTTTCATCAGTGCCACTCCCGTCAACCGATGGTGAAAACAGGAGAAAAAGATAGGTGGCCAGCAGGTTGACGATCATATTCACAAAGAAGATCAGCCCGAACTGCTTGAATCCTTCAAACTCGGCAAACACCAGGGTTACGATGGCCAGTCCGGTGGTCAGGCTGCTGAGGATGATGGGCCGGGTTGAGGCAAGGTAGGAGCGCACAATCTCCCCGATCCCCTTCATCGACAGATTTATTCCCCGCCTTTTGTTGACGGAATAGACATGCAAAATATAATCCAGGTTGATCCCGAAGAGGATACTGAAGATGATCCCCGTAAAAACATTGATTTCGGTAAACAGGAATGAAGAGAGCCCGAGCGAGATCACGAATCCCGTAACAAGCGTAGTAAATGCGAGAAACAGGTCGGCAATGATATAGCGGAAGGAATACCCGGTTCCGCGATTTATGTAAAACATGTATCCAACCAGGAAAACAATGAGACTCAGCGTACCGATGATCAGGGCTTTCAACACCGAGTACTGGATATCATTTATCTTGTTGTAGTGATCAATGTAGGAACCGCCCCAGCTGATCTCCAGCCCGGGATGTTGCCTCTCCAATTCGATCGTTTCCTGCAGCAGCTTCTGGTAGGTCTCCTCGATGCGGGTATAGTCACTTTTGGAGAAACCGGGGATGAAGGAGATACGGATCACCGTGCTGTCACTGTTGATCTGGTAGCGTTTTGATTTCACCAGCTGATCCAGCAGCACCGAACTCTCGGTACTTATTGAAATCTCTCCCCTTTCCCCCTCTTCCGACAGGTCCACGTAGTAGGGATTTGCCTTCATCTTTTCGCGCCGGATATGCGACTTCAATTCGGCATAGGTACTGTCCAGCTCCCGCCGAGTCATCAGGTACAGCACGGATTTTTTGATATCGTAGAGATCGTTTTCCAGCTCGGCATTCTTGAACAGGGTATCTCCATCGCTCGAGGTCAGTTTCAAGATGTCCCTGGTCACCTCCCGGGCGGGACCGATCACCCGTTCCCCGTTACTCGTGCTGATTAAGGCATCAAAACCGCCCTCGCTGTAGTTTAGCCTGCCGAGCTCGCGGTATGTCGAGAGGTGTTGGTTGTCGGAGGGCAGGAGCGCTATGAGCTCTCCGTTAAATTCGAGGTTCAGATTCCTGTTCAGCATGTATGCAAAAGCTACCGCATACAGGGCAACCAGTATCAGCAACAGCTTACGTGCGTTCATCGGCAGCGTCCAGATATTGTTCTATTTGCTCGACGACGTAGTGCAGGTCCCGCGGATACAGGTCTCCGATTACCGCCATGCGGAACGTGTCGGTTTCGGGGATCACTCCGGGATAAACGGTAATATTTTTCCCGTACAGGTAATCGTGAAAATGATCAAATCCCCTGTGCAGTACCCCGTCCAGGGCCACCGCCATCAGAATATGCGACTGCTGCTCCATCGGCAGGTAGAAACGGAACCCCAGCTGCCTGATTCCATCGTACAGAACCTGCCAGTTTTGCCGGTACCGCTGCCACCGGTTTTCAACCGTCTCCTCCAGCGTGTCTTTAATCGCTTCCCGGAACGAGTAGCATACCTGAACCGGCGGGGTAAACCGGAGCTGTCCCTTCTGTTTCAGGTATGACCACTGCCGGTACATATCAAAATAGAAATTGCCGTTGTTTTTCTCGATCTCATCCACACAATCAGTGTGAAAAATGACAAACGAAAGCCCCGGCATGCCGTGTATGCATTTGTTGGACGAAGCCGCCAGGTAGCTGATGCCGCTTCGATCCAGGTCGATCGGGTATGCCCCGAAGGAGCTCATGGCGTCTACAATCAATTTGACCCCGAACTCCCGGCAAAGGTGCGATATCTCCTCCAGGGGATTCATCATACCGGTGGAGGTTTCATGGTGTACCGCCGCAAGATGGGTAAAATCTTCCTCCTGCAGTTTTTGACGCAGCCGATCAACCTGCGGGTACTCCCCGAACCGGCAGATCGTCTCAAAGTCGCGGCTGAACGCGTCACAAATCTTTTCCATGCGTATCCCGTACGCGCCGTTGGTTATGATCAGTACCTTCTCGTCGGCACCAAGAGCGGAGGTCAGCATCGCTTCAACCGCACCGGTTCCGCTTGCCGCAAAAAGACACGCCTGGTACTGCTCACTGCCGTTCCCAATCTTCAGAAGACCTTCCGAAATATCGGTCAATACGGTTCCGAACTCCTCCTCCCTGGGACATATGTCGTTCACCACCAGGGCCTCTTTTACGGATCGGGCGGTGGTGGCCGGTCCCGGATTCAGCAGTATGTTACGTTCGATCTGGTCACTCATGGTCTGGGGATTCCTGTTTCTGGAGAAACGTCATAACACGTTCTTTGTTCTCAACCGGCGAGATGGTCGGCCTGCCGAGATCGGATCGGGCGCCGCAGCGGATGACAATCTCGAGCAATGCGGGTCCCTCTGCCGAAAGCAGCTTTGTCATTTGTTCCTGCAATCGTTCTTTGTTATCCGCCCTGAAGCAGTTTCGGTACCCGCAGCCGCGAGCAATTTTTCCAAAGTCGACCTCAAAGCCAGCGGTCGGCTGTCCTCCCACCGAGTCGTGTGCACCGTTATTGATCAGGATATGCCGGTAGTTTTGCGGAGCCTCCTGCCCGATTATAGCCAGGCTGCCCAGATGCATCAGGGCGGCACCGTCGCCGTCGATGCAGACGACAGTTCGATCGGGTTTCTGCAGGGCTATGCCCAGGGCGATCTGCGAGGCGTGCCCCATGCTGCCCACCGTCAGGAAATCCCGGTGATGGCCTTCATTATTTCTCTCACGAAGCTCGAACAGTTCCCGGGAGGTTTTCCCGGTGGTCGAGACGATGACATCCTTATCGCCCAAGAACGGCAACAACAGTTCCAGGGCCTTCTCCCGGGTCAGCGGCAACGAGTCGGTCTGCCGGATATCTGTCAGCGTATATGGAGAAAAGGTACCGCGCGATACCAGCAGCACGTAGGGGGTGGAATCAGTACGCATGAATTCAAGGGCCTCCTCCAGTTGTGCATCTACCTCCTCTTCACGGGTCGAAAGGTGTGCATACGGCACCTCCAGGGCCTCCAGAAGGGGTTCCATTACGCGCCCCTGCTTGTGGTGCTGGTGCGCATCGCTGGTGCCCGGTTCTCCCCGCCACCCCACCAGAAACAGCATCGGTATGGAATAAACTTCGGTATCCAGGAGCGAAGTCAGCGGATTGACAATATTTCCGAATCCGGAATTTTGCATGTAGACCATCGGTATGTTGCCGGTGGCGAGGTGATAACCGGCGGCCAGGGCCACGGCCCCGCCTTCGTTGGCGGCGATCGTTTGCTGTCCCCTGTCATAGGCATAGGCGCAGTAGTGCTTCAGGAGTGAGTCCGGCACACCTACCGCGTATGTGATCCCTTTCGACTGCAGGAGTTCATAAAAAAACCGGGGGCGAATCATACCTGGTGGGTTTAATGCGGCAGGATTTGAAGGATATCCCTGATCGGCATGCAGAATTCGTCGGCCTCCAGGGAGCGTTGATTTTTGAGGATGTTTTCCGCCGTCTTCTTCATGGCGGGAAACGCGCTTCTCAGCAGGTGATTGGCGTAGATGACGATACTGAAGCCCGCCTCGCGAAGCTCATCTTCGGTGAACTGGTTGTACGAAGAGGGCACCGAAACCACCGGTACCTTGTAATCAAATTGCCGGTAGTGTTCCATAAACTCAAATATATCCTCGCCGTCCTCATACCGGCTGTGGATCATAATGGCGTCTGCCCCTGCGTCGATGTAGGCCCGGGCCCGTTCCAGGGCGTCGTCCATCCCCGTATTGGCGATCAGGCTTTCGATCCGCGCAATAATCATGAATTCGGAAGTAAGCTGGGCTTTTTTTCCTTCTGAAATTTTGTTGGCAAAAACCTCTATATCCTCCAGTTTCTGGTTCACCTCGGTACCGAACAGGGAATTTCGTTTCAACCCCGACTTGTCCTCGATGATAACGGCGGAAACGCCCAGCCGCTCCATATTCTTGACCATCAGGCTGAAGTGCTCCGTCAGCCCGCCGGTATCGGCATCCAGGATAATCGGTTTCGTGGTTACGTCCAGTATATCATTGATCGTCTGTATCCGGGAGGTACGGTCTACATACTCGGTATCCGGTTTCCCCTTGGCCGTGGAATCGGTGAGACTGCTGACCCAGATGGCGTCAAACTCCCGGATCTCCGACTCCGCCTCGTAGCGGGTCTCCTCCACAATCAGACCGGATATGCCGTTATGGGCTTCCAGCACCCGTACCATCGGCTTGGCCGACATCAGCCTGCGCAACATGCGACGTCGGATGTCAGGCGTGGTCCCCACTTCCCGCAGTGCATCCCGCATCCCGGAGGAGGTAATCCCCTCGGTGTATTCCGGTTCAACGAGTTTCCCGCCCCACTCTTCCAGCAATCGTATCACTTTTTCCCGTACATGCCGCTGCGGACCGGTTTTCCAGTCGGTGCCGTGCACCACGTAATCCGGCTTCAGCTGGCGAAGGTTCTCCTCGTAGTCCAGTTTTTCCTGCGGTATTACACGGTGAACGCCTTTAATGTTTTCCAGTATCCGTTTCCGTTCATCGTACTCCAGGAACGGAATCCGGCTGTATTTGGTCACGGCTTCATCGGAAAGCAGCCCGACGGTAACCTCCCCCAACTCCCTGGCCCGTTCAATGATGTTGATATGACCGTGGTGTATCAGGTCGGTTCCCATTCCTACATAAACTGTTTTCATCCGTGCTGCACTGTTTGATTCAATTGGGTTCGAATTCCAGACAAGTATACACTAAATATCAGAGATTTTGCAGTTCAATTCAGCCGGCATTCCACGACTTGAGCATTTCTGAAACCCGAGGGCGTCCGGCTGCGGAACCTCACCAAAAATTTTTCCCGGGCTGCATGAACGGGGCATTATTGTGACGAGGTGTCGATCACCCGGTTTCTCCCCTTACATCCGAGGCCGCCTGTTTCGGGTATGAACCAGGTTATCGCCCGGAAAAGGGATCCGCTGAACGGCCGGTTGCGGCGTTATTTTGCCGCCCGTTTTTTGAGGGTATTCAGCAAGTAATCGTAACCGCGTTTCCGGATGATGTTCTGGAACTGCCGTCGGTAGGAATCAGCAGTGGATACGTCGTCTATGGTCATGTCGGTTATCACCCACTGCTTCTTCTCCTCTTCGTAAAACATGTCGTAAAAAACGGGGGTGCGCACATCCTCCAGGATGGCGATGGTTTCCACGAAGGCGCTGTCACCGTTGACGTCGATATCCCGGTATTCAACATCCGCCCGGTAGATATCCAGCTTGTTGAGGGACTGATCCCGGATTATGGTGGAAAAAT
>JAWVZC010000245.1:0-6644 GCA_033722415.1 Balneolaceae bacterium
GATACCTCTGAGACTTGGATCGCAGCTACTCTGTTTGTGCTTAATCTTTCGGCCTTCGCTGCCAAGTCAGGTCTGACTTTTTGAGGAAGCCCTACTTATATAACGCTCCCCGTTTTACAAGGTGATTACCCTCTCGTACCCGGAACTACCCATTTTCCTGAAGGGAATAAAACATGTACATTTGGTCTGTCACCGGACATCAAAACTGACTGCATGACCGAACAGAAACGAGTGTACGAGGAACCGTTCAGGATACGATCATCAGAAGTCCGGCCGGACGGAAGTGCCAGGCTTCAAACCCTGTGCGATCTGCTGCAGGAAGTGGCGGGAAATCAGGCACTGGAGCTGAATTTCGATGTCTCACAGCTGCGTAAACGTAATTTAACCTGGGTTTTGCACCGCCTGGACCTGCGGGTCGAAAAGTATCCGAAATGGCGAGATCGGGTAACCGTGCGTACCTGGCCTTCGGGTGGCAGCGGAATCAAGGCATACCGCGATTTTGTGATTCAGGACAGCAGCGAACAAACCATTGCTCGGGCACTGAGTTACTGGCTGATGATCGATCTTACGGATCGCCGACCTGCCCGAATACCCCGGGAAGTGATCGACCTGGCCCCGCCGAATGTTGACCATGTAGTTCCCGTGGCCAAGAAGCGTCCTGCCACCCCATCAGAACCAGAAATACAGAAAATATTTGACGTTCGATACAGCGATCTCGACGTGAATAATCATGTCAACAACATCCGGTATATCGAGTGGATCGTTGAAACGCATCCGAACGGGGCTCATGTCACATCCATGGATATTGAATTCAAGGCGGAATGCAGGTATGGCTGCAGTATCCGCGCAGTTACTGGTCGTGCCGGTAATCACGAGGTCCGTTCCGAAGTACGTGTGTCGGAGGATGAGAAGCCTCTGGCAACGGCAAACCTGGTCACCACGAGTAAATGACGTAAGCTACCCGTCGCTATTTGCTTAACAATATTTGTCGGAAATACTGACCGACAAGCCCGTTCGGTCAGCCTTCCGTCTGAGATTTAATGCATCAACTCCAGCGGGGAGCAAAGCTGGGATTGACAAGCCGTTCCGACTTGTTGAGCTGGTCGATCCGCTCGAAATCCTCATCTTCCAGGTAGAAATCAAATATATCAATGTTGCTTTCAAGGTGTTCCCGGCTTGATGCCTTGGGTATGGCAACGACATTTTCCTGTTCGATTAACCAGCGCAGGGCGATTTGTGTCGGCTTTTTGCCGTATTTTTCCCCTATCTCAATGAGGTTCTGGTCTTTAGCAACCTTGCCCTGGGCCAGCGGGCTGTAGGCCGTAAGCAGTATTTCATTCTCAATAACATAATCGAGCAGGTCAAGTTGATCCAGGTAGGGATGGTATTCAACCTGGTCGCAAAATATGGGAGCTCGAATCTCTTCATTTACTTTCTTAAGGAGATGAAGGGGGAAGTTGCTCACCCCGATATTCATCGCCTTCCCCTGGTCCCGTAAAATCAGCATCGATTCAATCGTTTTACGCAGATCATACTGTTCATTCGGCCAGTGAATCAGCAGGAGGTCAACATACGGCGTATCCAGGTTTCGTAAACTCTGTTCTGTTGTTTGCAGTACATCTTCCGAATCAAGATTGGTGTGCCAAATTTTGGTTGTCAGAAAAATATCTTCTCGGGGAACATTCGAAATCTTCAGGGATTCGCCAACCTCGCGCTCATTTTTATACATCTGAGCAGTGTCGATATGCCGATAACCTAAGTCGAGAGCTGTCCTTACCACGTTTGCACATTGCCGATCATGAAGCTTGTAAGTACCCAGACCTATTTCCGGGACCTCAATACCCTGAATAGTTTTATATTGCATATGTTGGTTTGTAATCTTCTCCTTTATTTGCTTAAAAATGTAAATGTAGTTGTTAAACAGTCTGCTCCTACAAAGGGTTTCAAATAAATTATTTTTACGTTAATAAAAAAAGAAAATGTCAATTTTTTTGTCTCTCGCGCAGCTTTTTAATGGCATAGGCACCTCCGGCTGCTGCGAGAATTCCCAGACCGCCGTCAACCGGTGTCTGTTCAGGGTTGGCAGGAAGCCCAGGGGGCTGAGCAGTTACCATTTGTGATAAAAGGATGGCTATAACAAAGAAAATCAGAATAAATATGACTCGTAACATCTCTCGTAAAAGTTAAATTGTATTACCGGGTTGAAAAAATTGGCAGTAAACTACTTAATTAATGTCATTTTACGGATGTACACCCTGCCGTTAACCTCCAGTTGTGCAATATAGATCCCACTGGGCATATCGGCGGCATTCCAGGTTTCTTTATGCTCCCCTGCTTCCCGCACCTCGTCTACAAGGGTGGCCACTTTCTGCCCGACGATCGTATAGACATTCAGTTCCACAGGGGACTGCTCGGCCAGTTCAAAAGAGATCGTGGTACTGGGATTAAACGGGTTGGGATAGTTCGGATTGAGCTTTACCGATTCCGGAATCTGTTCCGATTCTTCACCTTCGCGGGCCTCCGGCGGAATGACCAGCAGTTCAAAACGAGGATCCCGGTCAACATTTTCGGACATCACGGTAATTTCCGGATTATCTTCCCCACTTTTTTGTTTCTCCATAGCGGAGCCGGAGGAGAGGGAAAATTTATATTTATCAATAGCCAACAGATCGGCTTCTTTATCAAGCTGGGTGTCTCGCAAGTAGAGCTGCCACCCTTCCGGCAGGTTTTCCAGCCCTTTCCAGCTCAGCTCCAGATTTTGACGGCCGGGTGCCTCAAACTGAAGGGGCACACGTAATGTTGTCTGCATATCTACCGGCAGACTATTTTTGACCAGTTTCATGTTAGGGGTGGTACTATAAAGGTTTATAGCATTCGGATTGAGAGAGAACAGTTTCGAGATGTCGTGGGGATCCTGTTCCGTCGTGGCCTCATTATTCAGCGAGATATAAAAGTTGTCAAATCTAGTTCCGTCCGAGAGGGTAAACGTGAGTTCTATAGCAGTCTGATTCCTCCGTTTATAGAAATCGGTCCCGATATTGGCAGCCAGATTGTTTCTTGAAAAGGTTACCTCACTGCCCGAAAATGCAGTGTTAAACTTGACCCAGAATGCCTGGAACGGGGCAATGGTTTCACCGGCGGTCAGTCCTTCATAGGCTCCATTCCCCCCGTTGGCGTCATGATCCCAGACCTGCACCTCCAACTGGACATCAGCATTCACCGCTTGCAGGGCCGTTAGTACGGCATCCACCGAAATATCGGTTCCAAAGGGATTGCCCAGCAGGTTCCACCCTTCATTGCCATCAATTCCGCCTTGGTTGTCCGCATCCGTGGCGGAAACAGTAACTGTGACAGACCCGGAATGTTCCGGCTTGTCGGAGCTTACAATTTTCGGAAACCCGCCCTGGATACCGGGGGTGCTGAATTTATCATCCTCAAAGAAATACACAATGTATCCCTTCGCATCTACCAGCGTACTGTTCATGCCGGTTGGAATGGAAAATGTTTCACCCGCTTCATCCCAGTAATAGATCGTCGCAGCACTGTTTTCGGCATCAGAACCCGGTATCCCCTGCATCCAAAATCCAGAAAACAGATCGCTGAACGTGGTATTTTCAGTGGGAGATGATATCATCCGCCATCCCTCCTCTCCGCGAATGCTAACGGCATATTTTGAACCGAACGGTGTACCGTCGGCCTTCGTCCCCGGAGAAAACAGGCTTCCACCGGCGTTCGTTGCCTCGGAGTGTTTTACAAACGAACCGCTGATATCGGGATCCCTGGTTATCGACTGGTTATCATCGGCCTCTGAATAGTTGTCGACGGAAACCACTTCATTCCCATTCTGATCGGTAAGTGTTAATGTTTCCCCCCCGTTATTCAGGTCCAGTGCCCCGGCATCGAAGAGTGCGGCATAACCGATTTCACTGGCTTCAATCTCTGCTGTATCGGCAAAAAGAACAAAAGCCGTTCCGGAGGGTATCACCGTACCATCCGGGAAGGTGAACCTGTCGGCACTACTGTCTTTGAATTTCCACCCGCTGATGTCGATATCAAACGATTCATTGTTTATAAACTCGATAAACTCATCATCACGTGTATCAACAACATTATCCCCGTTTGCATCACCGTTGCTGGGATCAGGATCGGCATGGATTTCATTTATTACGATATCGGGACTGTCGTCATCAGATATAACCACCGTTAACGAAACGGAAGAGACCAGTGAGCCCGTGGTGTTACCTGTCAATTGCAGTACAGCCCGTTCCATACCTTCGAACTCGCTGTCATCGGTAATGCCCAATGTTACCGTCCGTGTGGTGCCACTTCCGTCTCCGAAGCTGAAACTTACGGTTTGGGTGCTGTAATTGGAGAGATCCCCTGTGGTCGTTGAGCTGGCCGCGTCAAGATAAACGACATCAACACTGACGTCGGTATTGTTCGATTCCACCAGTTCAATCGCAATGTTTACCGATCCCGCATCTTCAGATACCGTAATCGACTCGGAGGTAAAGGCCAGTGTTGGGGGATCCACAATCGTGAAGGGTGTTTCATCAAAAGATATGGATTGATCTCCCTCACCATCGGTGGTTGTCCACTGGCTGTCTACCTCTGAAATTAAACTTTTTAGGCCTGAGACCGTGTTTTTTCTGCTGCCGGTATACTCGCCGTTATCCTGATTGCTCGTTCCCCCGATATTTGAAAGAGCGGTGCTACCGTCGGTTAAATCAGATGGAACCTCATTCGCGCCCCAGGAAGATTTCGTGGTAATTGCGAAAAGAAAGGTTGTGGGTTCATCCGTACTGTTCCCGAGGAATGCATACAATTCATCACCAGTCGCGCTGAAATTATAACCGCCGACTTCGTCTACCGTGCCCCCGTCAGAAGCTGTCTCTGTAGCAGGATTGATAACAACAACACTGCCTTTGTTTACCCCCCCGGAAGGCACCGTATATGTTATTTTTCCTTCACCTTCGGGAAAAGTGGCAGTAGTGTTATCCCAGGATTCGTCGCGGAAGTAAATTTTCGTGCCGGCTGAGATATCTACAAAGGAAACGATTGCGATTTCATAATCCCCATCCCCGTTGAAACCGATAATAGCGATATCCCCGGGTGACTGGGAATAACCGGCATCGGGCAGGCTTACAAGAAGCATCGCAATCCCGAGAACGATATGAAGCAAACCTTTACGTATCGTTATTGGCATAGGCAAAGGTCCCTCTTTACATAGCCATATGTTTGATCCCGACACATCTAATTAAGCTATTTTTTTCAGATTATTCAAAATAAGTAAAGGTTAACACAGTATTAAGGATGGGTAAATTAGGTGTTACGAACAAATACCTAGTTTATCTGTGCTTACGCCATTCCATCCCTGACATTTTTATCCTGACAATCCACACAAACAAATTGCGGATCAAAAATAAAACGGCTATTTCCGCAGTAAATTGTTCACGAACACCGGTTCTGTAAATCAATGTAGCAAGAAAATGCATTAATTGCCCGCTTGCTTAGTACCGTATCGGGCTTGCTCGCGTTTGCATTTTCCTCTAACGGATTTAGACGATTATACTCGGCTGGTATATTGATTATAGTGATTATAGGTCGAATCCCGGAACCGTGTTCCCGGGTTTCATGCGGTGCGACAGATTCTTTTGGCATGATCCCCTGTTGAGCTGTTTATTTCTGTCAGGACGACTTGCGTGACCGGTACAGGTATTTAATATCAGTGTAGAGAGACAGGGTTCAGCAGCATGCACACCTGCTGTGGAACGCCGGATTTAATGGTGAAACGAATGATCTGCTCCGCTGAAAAAGACAAATATCAATCGTCGAAATGCATATCCCCCAGTAGTCCCTCGGTATGGGCCACGGCCACGGAGACAGCTGCGTCTCCGGTAATGTTGACGGCTGTACGACACATATCGAGTATCCGGTCAACTCCCAGAATCAGGGCGATCCCTTCGACTGGTACCTCGATTGCCTGCAGGACGATTACCAGCATGATGATGCCGGCCCCCGGTACGCCCGCTGATCCGATCGAGGCCAGTGTGGCGGTCAGCACGATCGTGAGTTGCTGCGCTATCGACAGGTCGAGTCCCAGCGCCTGGGCAATAAATACAGCAGCCACAGCCTGGTACAGGCTGGTGCCATCCATATTGATGGTAGCACCCACCGGTAGTACAAAACTGGAAACCTCTTCGTCAACACCCACGTTTTTCTCCACCCGTTCCATCGTGACAGGCAGGGTAGCGGAGCTGGAGCTGGTGCTGAACCCGAGCAGCATGGCGGGACGAATAGCCCGAAAGAAGTTTCGCAGCTTCATCTTGCTGAACAGCTTAAAGAGACTGGAGTATACAAGCAGCAGATGCAGGATCAGGCCCAGCAGTACGGCAAACGTATACCATCCCAGGGCGCCCAGCAAGTCCAGGGCTTTGCTGAGATCATCCCCGGCCAGATCCACAATCACCCCTGCCATCAGGGCAAATACCCCGTACGGTGCGGTAAGCATGATAATGTCCACAATCTTGATGATCACCTCGTTGAGCGAATCGAAAAAATTTATCAGGATCTCACCTTTCTGCAGCGGCAGTTGTATGATGCCGATGCCCAACAGGATAGCGACAAAGACAACCTGCAGCATA
>JAWVZC010000246.1:0-6630 GCA_033722415.1 Balneolaceae bacterium
GACTGGTGTCTTCGCCGAGCGTTACGATCGTAGCTGAACTTTTTTGACTGCCGGGCGCGACCGGTATTTCGATATTGATCAATCGTTTGGCGGTGACTCCTCCCTCTCCCCGGGCCCTTATCACCCCGGTCAACGGCTGGGTACGTTGATTGACTGCACGTTTGGGAAAGTCGAAACGGATACCGCTAGCTCCCTGTACAAAGAAACCTTTAGTGTAAAAATCCTGGACAAAATAGGTTGAGGAAAGGGTATTCTCCATCAGGTTGTAACTGATTTCAGAAACACCCGACGGGTGCGAAGCTCCAAAATCCAGGAACGCCTTGCTGTAGTAATCTACAACCGGGACATAGTCGTTTTGGGCGTTCACAACCCCTGCCTCGAGATAATCGATGGTGGGAGGTGCCAGTGCATTCTCTATCGACTGAAGCTGATCTGAAAAGGGAGCTTCTGCCGGCTGATTCTCGGTATCGGTAACCGAGCTCCTCCAGGCATTGTATTCCTCGATCATCCCGTATACCGTAGTCAACATATCTGTTTTAATACCATACAGCCCGTCGATAGTCTGTGTAAAGTCGGCGTAGGAGGTATTGACTGCCGAGAGCTTATCTTCAAACTCTATATCCAGTTCGTCAGCCCTGTCTCTGGCTTCGTCGCGCACGGCTCGGAGTCCCAATAGGGGCATACGATACCAGAAGTCCATGGCCAGCTCATTAAATTTATTGCGGCTGTTGGTACTGTTATCCATGATCACGGAATGAATGTTGCTCGTGGGTGTAGTCCCTTGGAATTCAGCGATCGCCTCATCCATGGCAACAGCCAGATCAGCCACCTTCTCGAGGGTTGGATTGGAGGTGCCGGGCAGGTTGGCAAAGTTCGACCATGAATTTTTCCATTCCACGTAGGATTCAATGCTACTTTGATTGTTTTCCAGGTATTCCAGCTGTTGCTGAGCCCAGTCATGCAGTTTCCAATATTGGGCGATCAATCTGGCGTTGTAGGATCTTACCCTGCGTACAGCGTTGTAGTATTTATTTCCGATGACCGACACCGAATTCTGCTGATCCGGCTGCAACTGCACACCGGTGCCCGAGCCCCATTCTATCGAAACCGTTCCATCGAGCAGCAGGTCCACCAGCTGCACGTTAGCGGCTGCCGCCTCGATAGCCTGCCGGTAGCGCTGGTCAGCCTGCCGTCGTTCGTTGTCGAGCGTGTTCAGGCGGTTGCTGTTCGATTCTGCGGTTTCCGAATTTACCTGGAATCCGGGAGCCGATACCAATTCTCCGCCGGGACCGGTGATCTCTGTCTGAATATTCTCAACCGGGTTGTCGATTCCCGAGTAGTCACCACCCAACTGGGCGTCCATTCTGTCAGCAATCTGCTGCAGCTCGTTGCGTCCCTGTTCAAGCCTGTTCAGAACCGGTCCGGCAGCTTGCCGGGTAGACTGAACGCTGAGAGAAGCTTCACTTCGCAGGTCGGGCATCGCGCTGGTGGTCGGCTGCCTGATATTCAGAAGTATATTTTTAAAAATATGGTCGAGTGGTGACTGGCCGTATGACAAACTCTCAAACGGGGAATTGTACAACGGCTCGGCGGTATTTTCCACGCTTTCCAACATGGACCTGCGGTCATAATAGGAAAATTGATCCGCGGTCAGCATACGAAAGCCTGCTTTTTCGAGCTGCTGGGCCGTTCTTTTAAACTCGGTATGATCCGCAATGGAGTTGTCGAGATCGTTGTTTGCCTGTTCGATCTTGTCCCTGGTCTGATCCGCTTTAGCACTGCTCTGATCGGCTTTGTCGCGGGCATCGGCGATCATCTGTTCCATGGAAGAATTGCTTCCTTTGCCAAACTTTACATTGGGCGATCTGTTCTGCAATTTGACAAACCCTTTTACTCTCCCTTCGAATGCCACTGCATTTACATATGCGCTTCCGGTAAAATAAAGTTGGTGATAACTGCCTCGGTCGAAATAACCGCCGCTTACCCCTACCCCGATGGATGCCAATCCCTTCACAATGTTCAATTCAGCCTTGAATTGGCTGTAGATGCCAAAAGGATCGGTATAACCGGGGATATACCACGCGGTCAATTTAAAAGAAGACTGGGCCGAAATTATCGGCGTGCTGGGACCTCTTATCAGCTGTGCATCCACCAGCATACCATCGGGAGAGGCGATAAAATCACCGTTCAGTTCAAGGATCTCGATCACTGTCAGATCCATATTTCCTGTAATACCCCACAGGATGTCGGACCCGGGTGATGTTCGATCCTTGCTGGCAAAGAAGTCGATCGTGGCTGTACCGTTTAAAGGTTCGCCGTAATCCACATGTATTTCAACATTTCCTTCAGCGCCCACCAGTTCCGGGGTATAGCGTACGGTCAGGTAGGAGCCTGCCTCGAGTCTTCCCTCCTGGTTCAATACTACGCCATCCACATCGATCTTGAAAAACTGGTCGGTGATCTGTATCAATCCGCTTCCCGATATGGCCGCCTGGTCGCCCACACCTGCCACACTGATGCCGGCATAGAGCAAAATAGCGAGTTTCAAATTTTCCACATCCGGCTGGGGACCGTTCAGATCGAATTGTGAATCCATCGCCTCCACTCCATCGATAACCATATTTAAATCCTGCATATCGGGCCGATAGAAAAACCCGCCTCCAAGGGAACTGGCCTCGGCGATGCCCAAAATATTTACCGTAGCTTTTGCTGCTACGAACACGCCGAAGCTGAGCTGACTGTTCAGCGTGGAAATCTTGCCTGCAGCTGCAATGCCAACCGACGATATGCTGCCTCCTCCGGCCACTGTCAGGGATGCTCCGCTGCCCCCATCGCCGGCTGTTTTATAAAGCATACCCACCGATAGCTGCGCCTGGTCGTGAAGTTCGATCGACGCGTCCCGGATACGAAGGAATAACTCTCCATCCTCCCGTTCGTAATAGAGTACCTCCTCGATGCCACCCGAAATTCCGTCGGTAAGAGAAATGCCGAGTGCCTGCCCCCCCATACCCTGCCTGAAGTGAAGATATTTGCGTACTTCTACCTCGGTGCTGTCCACACTGGGATTGCCTCCTCCGGACTGGCCTTCCACGAACTTCAGCGTAACCGTCTCCCCTTCCGGTGCAGCATTGAAATCAAACTCCCCGAGTTCGAGCGAAAATATATTCATCAGGGTAAATGAACCGCCGCCGTCGATTCTTCCAATCTCGTCGACTCCCCTGGTTGAAAATTTAAACCCGCTGAATCCGACTTTCCCCTCCACCCCTTTGACCGCAAGACCGGTTTTACCACCTATTTCAGCCTGAAAGGGGACAGTCTCATTATCCACCAACACATCGTTTTCAATGTGGATCGACTCGATATCGACGCTGAAGAATTCATAATCGAAGCTGAGGGGCGACGAATCTGGATCAAAATTGCTTTGGACGTTCCATTCCACCCCCTGGTTCGGGGTGTACTTGATCCCTGGATTGCGTTCAAGATCTCCCGCATTACCGAAAATAATTCGCTTGTTAACATCATTTTCAACAAAGATGACGCCGGCAGCATATAGAGATGTATATTGTGGATCCGATAAATTCAGACTCAATCCCAGGCCGGTCAGTTCCAGTGTAGCAAAGGAGCCTATCTTGTACTCCGTGGGATCGCCGTCGATACTGAAACCCTCGTCGAATACAAATGCAGGCCCACTTATATCGGTATTACCTTCCGTGTCAACGGAGATCCGAACATCGGAGGTGGCCGAGAGCGGATCGGGCAGCTGTGCAGAGGCGAGTGCCGCCAGCCCCAGCTTGTCGTTGCTAAGCTCCAGACTGAGCTCCTTGAGTACAAGCGTGCTGTCGGACAACATCTCCAGCTCTTCCGGAAGTAGATTGGCACCCAAACCGCCCTGCATATCGACAGTTCCGTCTGATTTGAACACCAGGCCCCGAAACGCGATATCCTGTTCCGTGTAAAAATCGAATGTCCCGTCAAGCTCCACGGCCAGCACCCGGTTGTCAAATGAGACCGATATATCCCTAGTGCTGAATGTCATGATGTCGCCAAACAGGGTAAAGTTTTGGTCTGGCAGATCAGCTTGACTGTCGATGCTTACGTAAGGGGCTGCCGACCCGATCTTGAGCTGGTCAACGGTCACTTCAAACCCATCCCCGGTAAGGTCGGGCAGGCTGATGATGCCGGCGAACGAAACTGCAAACTCATCCTGGTCCATCGTGATGTCAAACAATCCCAGGTAACTGCCTTGTGGATCGGGTATCGGTTCTACTTTAGCATATCCCAGATCGATCCCGTTCTGTGGCAGATGGCTGGCATCCACCTGGAAATCCCAATCGTTTCCGGTATGTTCAGCAGCAAAATGTAGAGGTGACTTGTTTCCCTCGGCATCTTTTAACAGGCTGCTTTTTAGCTGCCCGGAGAATCCGATACTTCTGTTTTGCCCGAACTGGATTTCAAGCCCCCTGACATAGAATTCGAGGGTTTCATCCCCCAGCGTATCAGCAGCTATCGGAGTGACGTTTTCCTGGCTCGGCAGGTAGGTCGTGCGGTACTCGCCGGTAGCAATTGATCCCTCTTTGAAGCCGGATTGATCGATTACCATCTCAGAGGTCATATCTACATCACTCAGCGAGGCGGGAAGTTTAACCGTGGCTCCCGCAGACAGCTGCCTGCTATTGCCATCGTAAGCCAGTTCGCTGATTTTCACGGGAAGTTGGACATAGGGCTGCAGATCCACTTCATTTTGAAGACTAATCGAACCGTCGTTTACATTGAAGAATTGATCGACCGTCAGATCGAATTTCACTTGAGCGGTAAGCGTATCATTTCCCGTGCTGGTAAATCCCGGAATCAGTAGATCAACCGTTTCCCCGGGCAACGTACGCAGCGTTCGTACTCCCTGGTCTTCGACCAATTCATATCTGTTCCCCTCCTGATCACCCAGCACCAAAAAGGCTGTGTTCCGTCGGGGGATATCCAACGTATCCGGGATCACGCTGGTGATCAGTCCTGGAAGATTAAGCTTAAAGCCCTGCCTGTCGAGATGCCCGAATGGGGTATTTTCGTCAGAAAGCGTAAATTTGGCCTGCCCTGAGCTTACCCGTACCGGTGCAAACTGTACCTGGAAGGAGGAATAGTCCAGTTTTAGGTCGATCCAGGTTTGTCCGCCGCCACGAATCGACGCCTCGCTGCTGCCATTCAGCCACAGGCCCTCCTTGTTTATGGTAGCTCCTGATGCAACCAGAAGTCTTGCTGTATTATCACGCGTAAAGGCTGTTGATGGATCGACCAGACGCCATTCGATTGGGCTGATATCCACTTCGAATCCCAGCGAATCCCGAACAGTGAAGCTGCCGAACCGGATCTCCTCCTCCTGGGGATGAATGGTGAAATTGGTAAATCGTACCCTCGCGGTATCCGGGCTGTCGGGATAGGTCAATCCCGCATCTCCGGATATGACCACCCCGTTTTGATCAAGCCGTGCCTGCTGTACCCGGAAAGTAAACAGGGGATCTGTCTGGGGGTATTGATAAATGAACAGATCATCGACCAGGATACTTCCGCTGCTGAACTGTCCGGTGGTGATATCCACCGAGACCTGCCCGGTCGCAGTTACCGTGGTATTGTTCAGGCTTTGCAAATTGGCCGTTACCCCACCGTCAAGAAAAACCCGCTGTGTAGCATTGGTGAAGGAAAATTCAAGCCGGGTATCCGGATCGAAGAGCAACGTCGCCGGACCGTATACGAGCTGACCGCAGGGTGTGATATTATTAACTGAGCCGACCAGCCCTCCTTCTTCAGAGAGGTTGACCGTAAACAGGGGTTCTTCGCAATTTGAAGGGGCGTTGATGAAGATTCGCGGGTAATCGAGGTGGCCTGTCAATTGTATATCGTATCCCTGTACCGGATTTTCATCGCTTCCGGTGTTGGTCAAACCTCCTTCAACCTGTTCTAGCAAAAATTCTGCATCCGTTCCCAGCGAAACCGGAGCCACCCCTTCATCAAACGGATAGGGATAAATCTGTCCGGTAACCACCCCCTGATTAAAACCGACATTGTTCAATGAGATGGTTGCCTGTGAAGCCCGTGGACCGATCTTTTTCAGTGAAGCCAATTTCATCTCCAGGTCCATTTCGAACGCCGGGGGGATCCCTTCACCGGTGAACCAGTTAAAACTGATGTCACGGAGTGTTCGGAACTCCAGCAGGGTCATCTCTGCCGGGCCCAGGTTGAAAGAAGGTACGTTCAGTGCGGGAGTTGAGGTCTCGTTGAGGGTCTGATCGGGAATTAAAAACCCGTTTTCCGTAATCTCCACCATCTTCAGTGGCACCGTCACCGTATCGCCATCCTGCAACTTCATCAACAGAGAGAAATCCAGCTCCGAACGAAAATCGAAGTCGCCCATTGTGGAGCGATAACTTACGCTCAATGTGTTAATCTTATCAATCCGGAAACTCAGTGGTCCACCGGAAAACGGTTCCGCATCCTCCCCTCTTGCAGGTTGATTGATGCCGGTAATGGTAAAATCCCCATCATCGTATGCAGCCCGGTAATTAAGGGCAGCCATGAGGTTTCCGCCTTGATTATGCAGCCGGAACTGCCCGCTCATATCAAATAGTATATCGGTACGAA
>JAWVZC010000247.1:0-6626 GCA_033722415.1 Balneolaceae bacterium
ACCGACCTTCCGCTGGAAGCTCAATTTTCATCGATCCAGGATTTTATCACAACTGATCTCAACAATGACGGGAATCTCGACCTGATTCTCGGGGGCAACCTGTTTGAATCGGAACCGGAAATACCCCGCAACGACGCAAGCAATGGGCTTGTACTTACGGGCGAAGGAGATGGCCGGTTTGCAGTGATATCTCCCTTTGAAAGTGGGTTCCTGGCTCCCCTGAATGTAAAAAAAATGGCTCTGCTCGAACGATCGGGGCAACTCCTGGTTGTCGTTGCCAATAATGATGGCCCGCTGCAACTTTTTTCAGTGTCGGGGGATAAACTGCCGTACACGTCTCAAAATCATTAATTCTTAACAAGCTCCAATGAATCCCATATCATGCAGTAGACGATTTTTACCCGGTATCATATTCATACTCGCCTTGCTATTGATTCCGTTTTCGGGCTTCGCCCAGGAGGACCGGGCAACCGTTAATTCACCCGACGGAAACATTGCGTTCTCCCTTTTTACCTACTCTTCACCGGATTCTGTCTTTTCGCAGGGAGAACTGGTTTATACGGTCTCCTGCAACGGAACCCAGATTATTGCGCCCTCCGCCCTTAACCTGGAGCTGCAGGGCAGAGAGGACCCCCTGGGCACCAGCGTCCGTATTACGGGTACCGAGACGGTGTTAAACAACCGGGAGTCGTACACGCTGGTGACCGGTCGCAGCAGCTCGGTTGATGATCTTTACAACCAGCTCAGGGTCGAAATCACCGACAACGATTCCCCGGAATTTCGGTTTGAACTACACATCAGGGCATTTGATGACGGGGTGGCATTTCGATACCAGCTGCCGGAACAACAGGCTCACCGGCAGGTAACGCTGGTGGATGAAAAAACGGAATTCCGATTCGTGGATGATGCCATGACCTATGCGCTGATGCTTCCCCATTTTGAGTCGATGTACGAGGGAGAGTTTCACAAACTGCCGATCACCGGGCTGGGAAACCAGGGCGGGGTGTCGGCCCCGCAGGATATCCTGCTCGGGCTGCCGATGCTGCTGGAACTCCCCGGAAAAGCGTGGGTGGCTCTTATTGATGCCGATCTTGAGGGATACGCCGCCACCTACCTGCGTCCTACCGGTGGCTGGACGGGCTACCGGTTTGAAACAAGCCTCTCGCAGCAGCTGGAAAACCCGGGCGTTACCATCCGGGGATCGCTGCCACTGCAAACATCCTGGAAAACCATCATGATCGCGGATCACCCGGGGCGGTTTGCCGAAACCGATATCGTAACCAGTCTCAATCCCCCTTCGCGGATCGATGACACTTCCTGGATCGAGGCAGGAAAAGCCACCTGGGACTGGTGGAGCGGCAGCCTGAACCCGGAGGGAGAACGGGAATTTACCACCGAGAATATCAAGCGGTATGTCGATTTTGCCGCCGAGTCGGGTTTTCGGTACATGCTGATCGATGCCGGCTGGTCGACCGACGACCTGACCCAAACGATCGAAGGACGCGTGGACGTCCCGGCTGTCGTGGAGTATGCCGCTGAGAAGGATGTCCGCATCTGGGTTTGGGCCTACTATGCTGCCCTCATTGAGCAGATGGAGGAAGCGTTCAAAACATTTGAAGAGTGGGGCGTGGCCGGAGTAAAAATCGATTTCGTGGAGCGGGATGACCCGGAAGGAATCGCCTTTTACTACGAAAGCGCCGAAAAAGCCGCTGAGCACCACCTGATGCTCGATTATCACGGGTCGACCAAACCCACCGGCATACAGCGCACCTGGCCCAATGTGATGGGGTATGAAGCTGTTGTAGGGATGGAACAGTCGAAGGCGGGACGCAGGGATAATGCCACCAGCCACGTTATGCTGCCGTTTACCCGCATGATCACCGGGCTGATGGATTACACCCCCGGCGGTTTTGACAATGTCACAAGGGAGGCGTTTCAGCCGCGCATGATGAACCCGATGGTTATGGGAACCCGGGCGCACCACCTGGCGATGTACGTCATCTATGAATCCCCGTTCCAAATGGTTTCCGATCACCCATCCGCTTATCGCGGGGAACCTTCGTTTGAATTCATCAAGGCGGTTCCCGCTACCTGGGACCAGAGTCGGGTCATTGCCGGGGAGCCGGGAGAATTTATCACCATGGCCCGGCGCAGCGGTGAGAAGTGGTTCGTCGGGGGAATGACCAACGAGGATGCCCGCGCAGTCTCAGTTCCGCTCACCTTTCTCGGGAAGGGCAGCTACACGGCAACCATCTACCGGGATGCCGCCGATTCTGGACAACATCCCAAACACATTCTTATCGAACAGCAAACCGTCGACGCGGAAACCGTGCTGGATTTCAGTATGGCTTCTGCAGGGGGATTTTCCGTGCAGATTACACCGGAATAGGCAGTTTCAAGTTTGGGCAAACTGAGGCCCAACATGACCTCGGGATTAAACCGGGTGAGAAGCAATGATAACGCTGCCTGCAGCAGGTTTCCGAAATAAATAAAGGAAGGGATCAGGGAAAACGTTATGAATATCAAACTATTGGGATCAGTTGTTGTCATTTTTTTTATGACAACCTGCAACGGTGATAACATTTCCACGGAAAAGCAAGATCAAAAGGGCGATCTCCTTGAAGTAACCGTGAACCTTGAGGAATCCTACCAGGTAATCCGGGGCTTTGGGGCGTCCGATGCGTGGAGTATCCAGTTTGTCGGAAAGAACTGGTCCCTGGAAAAACGGGAACGGATCGCCGACCTGCTGTTCAGCACGGATGTCGATGACGTCGGGAACCCGGTGGGGATCGGACTTTCCATCTGGCGGTTCAATATCGGGGCCGGCAGTGCCCGGCAGGGCGAAGAAAGCGGGATCAACGATCCCTGGCGCCGGGCCGAGAGCTTTCTAACGGCCGACAGTACCTACGACTGGAACCGGCAGCAGGGACAGCAGTGGTTTGTTCGGGCAGCTGCAGAACGCGGGGTGGATACCTTTATCGGGTTCGTGAACAGTCCGCCCGTGCTGCTTACCAAAACGGGCAAGGCGTACGGTGACGGGGGAGAGCGCGCCAACATTGCCCCGCATCACTATGATGACTTTGCCGATTACCTGGCCCGGATCGGGACCTATTTTGAAAGCCAGGGAACGCCGTTTTCCTACCTCAGTCCCGTTAATGAACCGCAGTGGGACTGGTCACAGGACAACGGGCAGGAGGGGTCACCCTACCAGAATGTGGAGATAGATGGCGTTGTTCAGGCTCTGAATCAGAAACTTCAGGAGTACAATCTTGATACGAAAATCGAAATTCCCGAGACCGCACAGATCGACTTTCTCTATGCGGGGAATCTGCCGGGCCGCAGCCGACAGATCGAGCACTTTTTCGGGCCGGAGAGTGACGTGCGCGAACTGCCCGCCGTGGCGCAAAAGATGGCCGGGCACAGCTACTTCACCACCTGGCCGATCTCCGATATGATCGAGAAGCGGCGTCGCGTGAGGCAGCATATAGAGCAGGCTGCTGCTCCGATCGAGTACTGGATGTCGGAATACTGCATCCTGGCCAACAACGAGGAGATCCGGGGCGGGAGCAGAGATTTCGGCATTAATCCGGCGCTCTACGTGGCACGGGTACTCCACTACGATATGACCGTGGCCCATGCCTCATCCTGGCAGTGGTGGCTGGCGGTAAGTCCCTACGATTTTAAAGACGGGCTGGTCTACATCGACCAGGATATCCAAAATGGCAGGGTTTACGAATCCAAATTATTGTGGGGTCTCGGCAACTACAGCCGGTTTATTCGGCCCGGTTCGGTACGCGTCGGAATCAGCCGTTCGGACCGAGCCACACCGGAGGAGGCCTCCCGGGGGATCATGGCCTCCGCCTATAAACACAGTGAATCCGGAAACATCACCGTCGTACTGATCAACTACAGCCGGGAGCAGCACTCCCTGAGTCTCACATTCCAGGGAGGGGAAAGTGCTGAGATCGGCGACGTAACCCCATTTGTCACCTCGGCCAGCCAAAACCTGGAGCAGCAGCCGGTGATATCGGTGGATGAACCGCTGTTTCTGCCCGCACGATCAGTAACAACACTCCAGGCTGTTACTCCAAACTGAATTACCGATTCCAAACAAACCAAACGGGAGATCTGATGATATCTACTAAATGGACAATGCTGATGGTGCTCGGCCTGGTATTTCCGCTGTTTGCGGTCGCCCAGCCTGTGCGAGACGTACAATCCTTTGACGACAACTGGAAATTTCACCTCGGGGATGTGCACGGGGCCGAATTCAACTCGTTCGACGATTCCGACTGGCGGACGTTGAACCTGCCCCACGACTGGAGTATAGAAGGGGAGTTCAGCGACCGGTACGCCAGCGGACAGGGCTACCTGCCGGGCGGTATCGGGTGGTACCGGAAAACGTTTACCATGTCCGAAAACGCACGGGATAAACTGGTACAGCTCTACTTTGAAGCCGTTTACCAGAACTCGGAAGTCTGGATTAACGGACACTACCTGGGCAAGCGCCCGTTTGGATTTATCAGTTTCAGCCACGACCTGACGGAGTATCTCAATTATGGATCGCAGCCCAACGTTGTGGCAGTTCGGGTGGATCACTCCAACCATGCCGATTCCCGCTGGTACACGGGCAGCGGTATCACCCGGCGGGTCTGGATGAAGATCCTGAACCCGGTTCACCTGCAGCAGTGGGGCACCTTCATCCGAACGCCCGAGGTAACCACCGATCAAGCCACAGTCCGGGTTACCACTACAGTGGCAAATGATTCTGATATGGAGAGACAGGTCGAGGTTATAAACAGTATCACCTATTCCGGGAAACCCGCTGGCAGAAAATCAGCTACCATTATCGTACCAGCCGGGGCGACACACAAGGTGGACCAGGAGATCACGGTCACAAATCCCCGCTTATGGTCGGTCGATACTCCGCAGCTCTATTCACATACCGCCGAACTTAGAACGCAGGGTTCGCTTACCGACCGGGAGGAGACCCGTTTTGGTATCCGTTTCTACCGGTTTGACGCCCGGGAGGGATTCTTTTTGAACGGTGAATCGATGCTCATCAAGGGGGTGTGCCTCCATAACGACGCCGGTTCGATGGGCTCCGCGGTTCCGGTCTTGGAGTGGAGAGATCGTCTGGAACTGATGAAGGAGATGGGGGCCAACGCCATCCGCACCAGTCACAATCCACCGGACCCGGCCCTGCTGGACCTGGCCGATGAAATGGGGTTTTTGGTGATGGATGAGGCGTTTGACGAGTGGGAAATTGGCAAAAAGAAGTGGATGCAGGGCTGGAACGTGGGCCAGGAAGAGGGAGCTGCCGGACTCACGACCTATTACTCGCAGCACGGGTACAGCGACTTTTTCGAGGAGTGGTCCAGGCAGGATCTCCAGGACCTGGTTCGCAGGGACCGCAATCACCCCTCCGTCATACTCTGGAGTATCGGCAATGAAGTGGATTACCCTAACGATCCGTACACCGATCCCTACCGCGACAATTACCAGCCGTGGCGGCCGAGCGGGTATAACGTGACCGAAATTGCCCGTCACCTCTACGACTATATCAAGGAGATTGACCCGACACGTCCGGTGACCGCTGCCGTGGCTAATACCCCGCTGGCAAACAAAACGGGCTATGCCGCCGTACTCGATGTAGTCGGTTATAACTACCAGGAGGAGTTTTATGAAGAGGATCACGAAAATTTTCCCGACCGCAAGATCATCGGAAGTGAAAACGGCGATTCCTATGAAGCCTGGCTCGCCGTTAAAAACAACGACTACATTGCCGCTCAGTTCCTGTGGACCGGGATCGATTATATGGGGGAAGCGGGTCGATTTCCCACCCGAAGCAGCGGTTCCGGGCTGGTGAGTCTCAGCAACGAAAAAAAGCCCGGGTTCTATTTCCGCCAGAGCCTTTGGTCCGAAACACCGATGGTTTACCTGGCGGTTCCCGATCCCGCCGATAGTGAAGGGCGGCGGAGCCTGGAGTCACACTGGAATTGGGAACCCCATGAAGGAGAGGAAATTACGGTTATCGCCTACAGTAACGCTGAAAATGTGGAACTCTTTCTCGATAATAAATCAATGGGTACGAGAAATATGTCCGATTCGGAAGATCATGTGCTGAGATGGAATGTGCCCTTTCAACCCGGAACCCTTCAAGCGGTAGCGCGAAGCGACGGGAATGAGACGGCGAGCTACCAACTGTCTACAGCCGGGGAGCCGCACCGTATTGAGTTGCGCCCGAATCGCACGAAGATTGGGGCCAACGGGAAGGATATTTCCAGTGTGCGGGTTCTGGTCACCGACCCAGACGGGCGGATCGTTCCCGGAGCGGAACACAAGATTACCTTCGAGGTATCGGGTCCCGGAAAAAATATCGGGGTTGGCAGCAGTAATCACCAAAGCCTGGAACCCTATAAAGCCGGTCACCGCAAGGTGTATCAAGGAAAGGCGCGAATTGTGATTCAATCAAACGGCAACACCGGGACCATCCGGGTACGGGCCACCGCGGAGGGGCTGGAACCGGCGGATATCTCAATATCAGCCCGGTAAAAAGTGCTTCACCGGCCCTCCAGTTCCCTTTGCACAGGTGCGGGCTGAGCGCTACACAGGATTTGAGGCCT
>JAWVZC010000248.1:0-6595 GCA_033722415.1 Balneolaceae bacterium
GTTAAGAAAATCTTCGGGCATGGATACCTGTTACCTGTACTGGGTAAACAGGTCCAGAGAGCAGTTTGTTTTGGAGACCAAGGCGACCGTTCAGCCGAATGTGATGTTCCAGGATCGGGTCTCTTTTTACGATCACTTTCTGAATCCCTACCGGGATATCAATGAGCCGGTGAACCTGCAGGTTGGAGAACATCTTGATCCAGCGGACCTTCGGCACTACTATGACGAGATTCCGGTGCGTCATGTCACCCTGTTGCCGTTTATCAATAATAATGAAACCGTGGCTATTACCGTGCTCGAGTCGGGCGAAAACCGGTGGGGGGAGGAGCTCAATGATATCACGTACTCTTACTCGGATGCCCTGAGAAATGTACTGAATACCTATCTTGAAATCAGCGATCTGTACGAGAGCCAGGAAGAGTGGGTAGATTATGAACAAAGTCTTCAGCAGATCAACGTGCGTTCTCATCGCGGGGAGCTGATCTACAGGATGGTGAATGAACTGCAGAAGTACCTGCCCTCCGGAGGCATATCCTTTATAGCCCAGGGGATGCAGACCTGGAACAACGTTATTAATGCCCCGGAAGCAGAGGGAGCCCCGCCGCTGGGGATGCCCATTGAGGAGTCTAGCATGGCCTACGAGGCACTACAGCAGGGAAAACCGGAATTTGCGATCCATTTCAATGACAACCCGAAACGGCTCTCCCCGAGAGAGCAGAACACCAAAGGTGCCACACTTGCGGTGCCGATTATGTTTCACGAACAGCGGCAGGGGGTCGTTTTGATTTATGATCAGAATCCGCTGGTTTTCAAAGAGGCGGAGAAACACAAATTCATCAATATGGTCCGCCTCACCCAGCTCAAGATTATGGCCAACAATCCACAGCTGGAGCTTTCCGAACCATTCCTCAATAACCAGCATTACGCTATCCTGCCAGACATCTGGAAACGGGTGATTGATTCTGAACTGGAAACACGAAAAAAAGGGCGGAGTACCTACAACACCTGGTTTGGACTGGTAACCATGAGCAACCTGCCTTCCCTCCGGACATCCCTCCGCATGGAGGATCTCGATCACCTGCAGAAAGATATGATCACGCTGTTCAATCCCACCAATTACGGGAAGTCGGGGTTCATCGGTTCCCATTCCGACTATGTCTACGCTTTTCTCATTCAAAGCAGGGAGGATGACGCCGTTCAACAGTGGACCAAACTTCTCAACCAGCGGCTGCAGAAACCGGTGGAGCTCTCCAACGGGATTCGGATCGAAACCTCGATAAAAGCCGGGTTCACCCGTCTGAACGAGGACCAGGAGGACAACTACGAGGTTTTAAGCCAGGCAAAGGCGGCACTTTCAGAAGCGATGCGGGGGAAAAACTAACCAGATGAGAAATGTATACCTGCTTGTAATCGACGGACTGGGCGTGGGGGCGCAGGAGGATGCCGCTGAATACGGGGATGAGGATACCAATACACTGGCCCATGTCTGTGAACATACCGGGTGCCGGCTTCCCAATTTTACCAAATTGGGGCTCGGGAACATCATCAACTTATCCTCTGTACCGGCTGTAGAGGATCCCCTCGCCGCCCACGGCAAAATGCGGGAGGTTTCTGCCGGGAAAGACTCCACCATCGGTCACTGGGAACTTGCAGGTGTGCAACTTGACCGGCCGTTTCCTACCTATCCCGAGGGATTTTCACAAGAGGTCGTCCAGGCTTTTTGTCGTGGAATAGGCAGGCCGGAGGTACTCTGCAACGAACCGATTTCCGGTACGAGGGTGATCCGGGAATATGGAGAGAAGCATCTGGAAACGGGCTACCCCATTTTGTATACCTCGGCTGACAGTGTGTTTCAGGTAGCTGCTCATGTCGATAAGGTACCGCTTGAGACGCTATACGAGTGGTGCCGGTTTGCCCGGAAGAAGGTGATGATTGGGAAGCACGGGGTGGGCAGGGTTATTGCGCGGCCGTTTACGGGAGAACCCGGTTCGTTTGAACGGGTCTCTGAAGACCGGCGCGATTTTTCCCTGGAACCACCGGACGATAACCTGGTTTTCCGTCTTAACCGTGAGGGTATTAAGACCTACGCGATCGGGAAAGTGATCGACCTGTTCGCTGACCGGGGATTTACCCAGTACCGCAAAACCAGGGCCAATACCGAAGGCATTTCGCAACTGCTCAGCCTGATGTCAGCGGTGCAGGACAGCTTTGTTTTTATCAACCTGATCGACACCGACCAGATCTACGGGCACCGGCGGGATCCGGACGGTTATGCCCGGGCACTGCAGGAGATAGATCGGGCAATACCGGTCCTGGCAAGCAAGATCACAAATGACGACCTGCTGATTATAACCGGCGATCACGGGAACGATCCCACCGTGGAGAGTAGCGACCACAGCCGTGAATTCGTGCCCCTGCTGGTGTTTCCACGCGCCCGGGCCGAGACGACCGATCTGGGAACAAGGGAGACCTTTTCTGATGTGGCTTGCACAGTCACCGACTTTTTTGGGCTTCCGGTATCTTACCCCGGCAGATCATTTTTGCAGTGAATGCAGCTTCCCCGATAATCTTGTTTTGTATCGCCGATAGCAGGCATATACGACATCGCGGGTTGTATTACCCGCTGGGGAACGATCCTGCCGGGATAGCATTTAATTAAAGTTGTCCGGTTTCGCGGAATCTTATGAGGAAGTGTGATTTTTGATTATAAAATGATATATTATAGAGATCTGTTGTTTAGCCTACGCAACAAATATGAAATTATCGCGTTAACATGGCGCGTAAAGGACATAACAGGCATCCAAACGAACCATACTTGTTATTTCTTTAGCTGCATTTCTTCAGTGAAATCATCGCAAACCATAATCCCAATTTAATCCAGCAAACACCGTGGCAAGAAGTTCAGGAATTTCTACCAGAGAGTCTGAATCACTAGATCGTTATCTACAGGAAATCGGAAAAGAGAAACTCATTACCCCGGAAGATGAGGTAAGGCTGGCTAAAGAGATTCAGAAAGGCAGTCAAAAAGCTCTTGAGGAGCTGACCAAAGCGAACCTTCGTTTTGTAGTTTCCGTGGCCAAACAGTATCAAAATCAGGGGCTTTCGCTCGGAGACCTGATCAATGAGGGGAATCTCGGGCTGATCAAGGCTGCCAAACGATTCGACGAAACCCGTGGATTCAAGTTTATCTCGTATGCGGTCTGGTGGATTCGCCAGTCAATTTTGCAGGCACTGGCTGAACAGAGCCGTATCGTGCGCCTGCCGCTGAACCGGGTCGGGGCGCTGAACAAAATCGGCAAGGAACTCTCCAAGCTGGAGCAGGAGTATGAACGCGTTCCCTCTGCTGCCGAACTGGCCGAAAGTCTCGATATGACCGTTTCCGAAGTTGCCGATACCCTCAAGATTTCCGGGCGGCACCTGTCGGTGGATGCTCCTTTTGCCCAGGGTGAGGACAACAGGCTGCTGGATGTATTGGAGAATGAAGAGACTCCCGACCCCGACAACGACCTGATGGGCGAATCGCTCAAAGTGGAGATTGAGCGGGCGCTCTCCAAGCTGACCAACCGGGAAGCTGAAGTTATCCGGCTGTATTTCGGTATCGGCCGGGAACACTCGCTGACTCTCGAAGAGATCGGTGAGCGATTTGACCTGACCCGCGAGCGAGTACGTCAGATTAAGGAAAAAGCACTTCGCAAGCTGCGCCACCACAACCGAAGTGCGGCACTGAGGGCGTATCTCGGGTAATGTAAGTAACGCTCTTTATTATGAAAGCCCCGGCCGATACCGCCGGGGCTTTTTTATTTTGAGGTTGTATAACGTTTTCAGGGAAGTTACGTTACATCAGTGTATGAAAAAGACGATACTCATACTATTACTGTTGGTTTCCCCGGCATTACAATCCAGTGCCCAGATATTGCCTTTCCGAGCCTATTCCATCGAAAACGGGCTCAGCGAATCGGTGGTAAACGACATGATACAGGATCGCGACGGGTTTATTTGGATCGCCACAGGGTACGGCCTGAACAAGTTCAACGGCATATCTTTCGTTAATTATTATGTGGAGGACGGGCTTTCCGACAATAAGATTCATTCGCTCTATCAGGATCAGCGCGGACAGATATGGGTGGGAACAGAGTCCGGTGTCAATGTCATTGAGCAAGACAGCATACGAACCGGGCCGGGACTTGAACCGCTGAACGCAAGTACCATCCTTGAGATATTTCAGGACAGCAACGGTAACTTCTGGTTTGCCACCGACGGGGAGGGCGTATGGCACAGGAATTCCGGCGGCGACCTCATCCAGTACACCACCGTACACGGGCTGGCCGGGGACCGGGTGCGCGATATCATCGAGGACCAGCACGGGGTTTTGTGGTTTGGAACGCGCGAGGGGCTGACGAGTTTGAACAGCGGGAATTTCCGGAGTTTTTACCCGGAACAGGGACTGCCCGATGAAAAAATACGGGATCTGGAGCGTGACCCGGATGTAGGATTCTGGATTGCGACCCGGGGCGGACTCAGTTATTACCGAAACGGTCGGTTCCGGAATTTCACGGAATCCGACGGTCTGGTTAATAACCGCATTCGATCGCTCTCCCATACCGGAACCGACGGGCTGTGGATTGGAACAGAGGAGGGCGCAAGCCATTTCGTCGATGGGGAATTCTCTAATTTCAAGGTGGATCACGGCCTTTCAAATAATATCATCTACTCAACGCTTTTCGACCGGGAACATAACATCTGGTTCGGGACATTCGGGGGTGGGATCAACCTGTTTCTGGGGGATAATTTCCGCAATTTTACGATCGAGGAGGGACTCCCCAATAACGTGATTACCTCGATTAACCAGGATGACAAGGACAATTTCTGGATAACCACGTACGGCGGGGGCGTGGTTCGGTACAGTGAAGCGGTGGGGTTTGAGGTGTTTAATGAACGTGACGGACTGGTGGATAACAAAGTTTATACCTCGATGGTGGATAGTCGGGGACGGATATTTATCGGTACGCGCTGGGGGCTGAGTATCTATGACGGAACTTCATTCAACAATTTTGATGAAACGGAGCTCCCGTATCGCAAAATACGTTCCATTGTAGAAAAGGCGCCCGGTGAGTACTGGATGGCGACATATGGTGAAGGTGCCCTGCAGTATAAAGATGGAAATTTCCGGTTGTTTTCGGAAGACCAGGGCCTGGCCAACAACACCGTACTGGATGTTGTAGTGGATTCGGCCGGCAATATCTGGTTTGCGACCTATGGCGGCGTCAGCAAGTACCGGGACGGAGAGTTTACCAATTACACGGTGCGGGACGGACTGCCGAACAATGGTATCCTGGATATTATGGAAGATCGAAAAGGTCGGCTCTGGATTACAACTTTCGGTGGAATTGCGGTAAAAGAGGGCGAGACCTTTGAACCGGTCACCGTCCATGAGGGTCTGCCCGATGAAGTCTGCTATTTCATTATCGAGGACAAGGAGGGGATCAAGTGGATCGGAACCAACAAGGGCATGGTGCGCTTTGATTACGAGAAATATCGTTCCAGCGACGATGAACTACAGTACCGTTCATTTCAATTGCTTACCCAAGACCAGGGGCTGGTTGCCAACGAGATGAATACCGGTGCGGGATATGCCGACAGGGAGGGTAACCTGTGGTTCGGATCGGTAAGCGGGGTCACGCGATTCTCACCCGGCCAGGAGCGTCCCAAAAATATACCTCCCAAAATTCATATCAGTGAAATCCAGGTATCCGGCGAACCGGTTCAGAAGAAACAAAATCTTCAGATTGACAGTGACAACCACAATATTGCGATCGGTTTTATCGGAATCAGTTTCATTGCGCCCGAACAGGTGGTATACGAATACCGACTGAAAGGGTCGGCGGAAACCTGGCAGCGCACCACCCAGCGACATGCCCGCTACTCGGCCCTGCTGCCCGGAGAGTATACATTCCAGGTGCGGGCGCGAAGCAGCAACGGGGTATGGAGCGAGGAGACGGCGGCCGTCAACGTGACGGTTATGGCCCCGTTTTGGATGCGCTGGTGGTTTATTTTGCTGATGCTTGCGGCCATCACCGGGATCATCTACTTCATTTATCACTATTACAAGGTTCGCAAAATGGTGGAGATGGAGCGGATGCGGGTGCGTATTGCCAGTGATCTTCATGACGATGTGGGGTCTTCGCTGACAGAAATTGCGCTGCAGACCGATTTTCTCCAGACCACCGACCTGCAGAATGAGGTGAAACAGTCACTCTCGCAAATAGGGGAGCAGAGCAGAAAAATCGTATCCAGCCTTGATGATATCGTCTGGTCGATCGATGCGCGTAACGATACCCTCGGTGACCTTACCGACCGGATGCAGGATTATGTGAATAACGTGCTGCCGGGCAAGCAGATCAACTACACCTTCGATGAGCTCGAAATGAGCGAAAAATTAGAGGTTCCATTGAAGGAAAATATTTACTTAATTTTCAAAGAAGCGATCAATAACATCGCAAAACATTCGGATGCCAGCAAAATTGAGATAGAGCTCAGTAACGAAAATGGTTCCTTCGATATGGTTATCCGAGACAACGGGAGCGGTATCGGGGAA
>JAWVZC010000249.1:0-6593 GCA_033722415.1 Balneolaceae bacterium
GGAAAATTATGCGTTGGTGAACCTGGTGACACGCTTCCGCGAACCAGAACAAAAAGGCCTGCTGCATTTCATCTCTCCCCGCTGCTACAACCACAGTCTCGAAAAGGAGTGCCTGCCAGAAACAGGTCGCCACAACGTGTTTGGCACCGAGCGGATTGAACTGCCCCTGCAGCTGATAAAGCAGAACATTGACAAGGCTGCTATTGCCGGTCTGCCGGGAAATCTCGGCATGGAGGGCCATTTACGAGAACTGATCGAAAACGTGTTTGAAGTAGCTGTTATCGGTGATGCCACCGCATTAACCATTCTGCCCGGACAGTATGGAAACCAGGCCACGCAGCCCAATATTGGTATGATTTCAAACTACGTGCAGTGTACCAAAACTTTTGCAGATGCTGTAAAAAAATCGTTACAGCAGAAAAGATCATCCCGCTTATCCCAACCACCCAACACGCCTGGCCTGTCGTGATCTGAAAATCCGGCAGGTCATAACCAAACCCGGTTAACCGGCGGTAATTCCGCTGACTTACCCGTAAATCGCGATACCAACCGGTACAGGGTGCGGATCGGGATCGTTGGGTATCCGGGTAAGAACGAACAAGCTCATGCAGGAGCTATATGCAAATAATTTCTGACATCTATAGCATACAGACTTGTCTGTATTAATATTAATCAAACCAGATACTACATCATGAAACGACTAGACATTTACATTTTTGACGTAGCGGAAGTTATCGACTTTACCGGTCCCGCGGGCGTATTTGCTGTGGCCAAACGCATGGATCCCGAGCTTGAGGTGGTCATGGTCGGCGACACACTGTCCCCGGTTAAAACAACAGCAAACCTGACCGTAACGCCACGCTACGCGCTGGACCACGATCCCGACCTTGACGCCTTTCTTATTCCCGGCGGCATTGGCACAAGAACAGAGATGCACAACGGGCGACTGACCGCCTTCATTGAACGGCTGCCCAAAACCACACTGCTGGTCAGCGTTTGTACCGGTTCCTGGATCTACGGTAACGCAGGATTGCTGGACGGTATTACCGCCACTAACCGCAAACACGGCGACCCAAACGAAAAGGTTGTACCGATAGAGCGGCTGGCCGAAATAGCACCCGGCTGCACCATAGACGAGCATCGTATCGTGGATACCGGGTGTATTATCACCGCCGGAGGTATCTCTTCCGGCCTGGAGATGGGTTTTCACCTGCTTAAACGGTTTGGCAAAAGCGATAAATTTGTCGATACCGTGGCGTATGTCATGGAATACGACAGGCAGTGGGATCTTATGAAGGATGATCTCCCGGTAGAGACCGGCTAAACATACGCTGCAGTTTCATTCCCAGTTCAGCAGGCATTCACTAACTAATCATGCTGAACACCGGGCACTGTCCGGATTGCAAAGATCATCATCAAATTCTACCAACTAATATTGATAATCTGAAACGAATATAATTAATGGGTTTAACGGTTAAAATGTAGCCTGTATGTTATCCTGAACTTGTTTCAGGATCTCGCAAGGCCGCTGCCGTTGAGCTCAGCTCGCAACAAATCAACGCTCACTACCACCACGAGATCCCGGATCGGGGTCCGGGATGACGCTGAGGGCATTCCCTGGTTTGTTGCCATCTAATCTAACCACTTAACGCGTTATAATTATGAAAAAGATAGCCATAAACGGATTCGGTCGCATCGGCAGGTCTGCATTCAAAGTTATTGCAGACAGTGAAAATTTAAGGGTAGTAGCTGTTAATGACCTCATGTCTCTTGAAAATGCTGCATACCTCCTCCAGTACGACAGTATTTACGGTACCTATCCCCAAAACGTGCGTGCCGGCGATAAACACTTGTGGATTGAGGGTACCCATGTATCTTATTTTTCGATCAAAGACCCGGGACAGCTCCCCTGGGATGCCCTTGATATCGATATTGTTATCGAAAGCACCGGGCTATTTACATCCAAAGCTGATGCCGCCAGCCATATTGAGGCCGGTGCAGACAGGGTCGTGATATCCGGGCCTACGAAGAGTGAAGGGATCCCTACCGTCATTTACGGTGTAAACAGCGAAGATGGGGACAGCAGCATCATTTCCTGTGCCAGCTGCACGACCAACAACATCAGCACGTTAATGGAGATCCTCGGCCGGCGCATCGGCATTACAAAAGCTATGCTGAACACCACTCATGCCTATACCGCGTCTCAATCGCTGGTGGATGGTCCCTCCCATAAAGACCCCCGCCGCGGGCGCACGGCGGCTGCCAACCTGGTGCCCACCACCTCCGGCGCTGCCCGTGCCACTACCCGGGCTCTCCCTGAATTTAGAGAGAAGTTTGACGGTATTGCGGTAAGGACTCCGGTCCCTGCTGGTTGTATCTCCGATATTACCTTTATCGCTGAAAGTCCGTCAACTGTGGGGGAAGTGAATCATATTCTTGAAGAGGAGGCTCAAAGTGAGCGCTACTCGGAGGTGATCGACACTACTGATCAGCCTGTAGTATCGAATGATATCCTCCAAACCCCCTATGCTGCTGTTATAGATCTTACCATGACAAAGGTTGTGGATGGCGACATGGTGAAAATACTGGCCTGGTACGATAATGAATGGGGATTTGTTAACCAGATGATCCGTCAAACGGTCTACTAGTAACATTATGAGTTGACAACTCCACCTGGCAATAAACTACAAAAAAGGGTACCATGTCGAACATCATTGAAAAAGTTAACGCTTTTACCGATTCCCCAAAGGATAGAGATCCCACAGGTGTTATCCTTGCAGAGGATCAGGAATACTCCGCAAGGTAAACAGCAACGGGCCCACGATCACGGTTTTTAGAAACGGACCTGCTGTTTCCATCTCTGGACAAGAGTTTTACCTTGCCAACCAGATCGTACACGGCGGGCATGCCATCGGCTCCATACGGGTCCTTCTACCAAACAGGATCATTCAATGACAATGCACCCCCGATAGTGACGATGATACAAACCGGGTGTTTGTTCATGAGCATATACTCGTTTGTATGGAACTGGATTTCAGGACAATAACCGCGTCTTTGAAATCGCCGGACCTGCCCTTTGACAAGGGAACGGATCAACATGCTAATGCCTGCTCCAGTCCATCACATACATGGTATTGATAAGGAACCGGAGGCTTGCGGCAGTCGGGGTGACCGTCAAGTCTGATCGCCCATTCATCCCTCATTCGGTCGATATGCCCGGATCACAATATGCAGGCACCAGGTAACCGCTGCAGGAACAATCCCACACAAGTCCCAAAAACATTACTCATCAACCTTCAACGGTATTCCGCTCATGTATGATTTAATCCTGGACAACGTATCGAAGTACGTTGAACTCAATAAGCAAGAATTAACCCAGTTTACGAACCTGTTACAACACCGGCATATTACCAAGGGCGAGTTTCTGCTCCGGAGAGGGGAGGTCGCCCGGTTTGAAACGTTTGTCAACGATGGGGTTCTGAAGTCTTCCTTTATCGACAAAACGGCAAAGGAACATACCCTGCACTTTGCCATTGAAGACTGGTGGATCACCGACTTCGAAAGTTTAATCACACAGTCGCCGGCCAAACTGGAAATCAGGGCGATTGAAGACAGCCAGCTACTGCAGCTCAGTTACTCCTCCCTTCAGATACTGTTTGATCAATCACCGAAATTTGAACGTTTTTATCGCCTCATGAATGAACGGTATTTCATTTCGGTATTCAATACCCTGATTTCATTGCTCAGTAAAAGAGGCCGAAGCCCGGTACCTGGATTTCATTGACAGTTATCCTCAATTCCTCGACAGAGTACCGCAATATGAAATCGCCTCATACCTTGATGTAAGCCCGGAACACCTGAGCCGTATAAGGAAACGGCTCTCGGGGAGTGATTAGGTTATTGATCTGTATCAATGCACCGGGTCTGATGCAGCCATAGGTTGTTATATCCAATGTTAACAAATTGATGAATATCATACCATGAACAACTTACTACATATCGACAGCAGTCCACGAACAGAACAATCTCACTCACGAAAACTGACCCGGATATTCGTAAAGCGGTGGCTGGATACCTTTCCTCGTTACAAGGTCACCTACCGTGACCTTTACGTAACGCCTCCACCCCACGTAACCCTGCCCTGGATCCAATCCGCATTTACACCCGAAGAAGAGCGCTCGGACCGGCAAGATCAGGCTCTTGAAATAAGTGACCTTTTGGTTGACGAATTTCTAACTGCCGACGCGCTTGTCATGGGCGTCCCGATGTACAATTTCGGAATGCCCAGCATCCTGAAGGCCTATGTCGATAACATTGTTCGGGTGGGCCGCACCTTTGATTTTGATGCCCGGGCGGACGATCATTATACTCCATTGGTTGATGATATGCCGGTATTCGTGATCATTGCAACAGGAGATGATGGGTATGGGCATGGCGAGCGGCTGGAGACAATGAATCATCTAGCACCACATCTGAAAACCGTGTTCGGATTCATAGGTATTCGGGACATCACCTATATTTACACCGGTAATGACGAGTTCGGGGGAGAAGAACTGGAGAATTCGCTGAATCGGGCCGCAAAAAAGGTGGAAGATGTTATCGACTCCCGGTCTGCCAACCAACCTGTTACAGCGGGTGGATGCTACGGTTGACGCACCGGTTGCAATGAGTAGAGTAAAATAACAGGATATCACACCGTATGGGTGGAATCCTGTTAATTTTGAACAGACTATGGCCTCCACTGTGCATCAAAAGAGCGTACATTCGGAAAATTGGTTACCCGTCGCTTGTCAGATCCGTCGGCGTTCATCACCCAGATTTCCCATATTTCATTGCCCCCGGTCGGATCCGTTGAGAAAACGATCTGGCTCCCGTCCGGAGACCACTTTTGGAACGTATCGGGACCGGGCGTATTGGAGAGGTTTATAGGGTTGCTTCCGTCGGCGTTCATCACCCAGATATCGTCGTTCCCGTCACGGTCGCTGATAAACAGGATTTGTGACCCATCGGGCGACCAGAAGGGATCTTTGTCGAGGCCCGGGTGGTTGGTAATATTTACCTGGTTACTGCCATCGGCATTCATTACCCAGACCTCCCTGTTTCCGGTGCGGTTGCTGAAAAAAGCAATCTTGGTACCATCGGGCGAATATATCGGGAGAACTTCATCTCCATCGGAATTGGTCAGATTGGTGGGGTTGGATCCGTCGGCGTCCATCACCCAGATCTCGCGATCCCCGGTGCGGAAACTGCGGAATACAATTTGTGAGCCATCCGGCGACCAGCTGGGAAAGTCATCGTCGTTCGGAGCATTTGTCAGGTTGGTGGCGTTGGCACCATCGGCATCCATCACCCAGATATCCTGGTTCCCGTCACGATCACTGATGAATACTATTTGGGAACCGTCGGGCGACCAGTGCGGGAATTCATCATCTCCGGCTGCATTTGTCAGGTTGCGGTAGTTAAATCCATCGGCGTCCATCACCCAGACCTCGTCATTACCGCCTCGAGTACGCACAAATGTAATGCGTGTACCGTCGGGCGACCACTTCGGGGCAACATCGTTACCCGGGTCGTTGGTGATATTTACAGGGTTGGAACCATCGATCCCGATAGTCCAGATATCGTTATTGCCCGCCTTATCGCTTATATAGGCAATCCGCTCCGCCGCAAGCACGGTAAATCGTGCACTTTGCGCCACCTTGCCATCTACCTCTACCAGAATCGGGCCGCTCCTGGCACCGTCGGGAACTTCTACAGTAAGCTCGGCAGGAGATGCTTGCAGAACATCGGCGATAATTCCGCCGTTAAACGTAATTACATTCTGGTTTGGATCCGGACTGAAATTCATCCCGGTGATTGTGATCGCCGCCCCGACCATGGCGCTGTCGGGTTCCACGGCGGTGATACCGGGCATCATCTCATCTACGGTAAAATTCGGGCCGATGGCTATCTGGCCGTCTCTTACCACCGTTACGGCCCCGCTGGCCGCCCCTTCCGGGACTGTCGCTTCAATCGCCGTTTCCGAGGCCGAAGTTACCTCTGCAAGCGTTCCTCCAAATGTCACCCTGTTCTCGGCATTTGTGGTTCCAAATCCCGTTCCGCTGATGGTTACCGTAATACCGGTGGGACCGCTGGTGGGATTTATGGAATTAATAACGGGCGCAGATGAGGAATCGGTGCCGTTATCGCAGGCATGGAGACCCAAAAGACTCAACGTTAATACCGACAACAAATAAAACCGAAAAGACAATGCTTTAAACATAGACGTACTCCCTTGTTTTTTATACTCATATATATAACATATTTTCCAAACCAAAGGCAAGATACTTGAAAAATATGATACCGGTTCACCGTACCAATGGCACAGAATGCTTTTACGGGTGTACAGTATGCTCCCCTTATTTTTTCTCCGCAGTCAGGATTTAGAAGGTGAATATACTTACCGCAGTTCCACTTCTGTTACAAGACGATCCCAATAATCCGATTATCATCCGGCAGGATACCCCCGACCAATCCATCCATTCATACACAAGCCGGGATGGAGAATCATCGATCGAACTCAGACAGGCCGTTCCCCGGTATTTCGCACGGCA
>JAWVZC010000250.1:0-6539 GCA_033722415.1 Balneolaceae bacterium
GAAAAGGTATCCGAACTGTTTGACAAGATGGTCACGGATTTACAGAACAAAAAACGGTTCAAAAATCTGACCATCGAAACAAAACTGCTCTCCGGCCACCCTGTTGTCAACATCCTCGATGAAGCCAAACAGGATGAAGCCGGCCTCATCGTAATGGGCACAAAGGGGACCACAAAATCGAGAAAGCTGCTCTTTGGCAGCTTCACCACCGAAACGATTCTCCATGCCAACATACCCGTGCTGGCCATTCCGGAAGGCCGCTCGTTCAACAAGTTCAAACAGATCGTTTTCACCACCGATTTTTATGAGGATGACCTGGCAAAAGTGGAACAGATGGTGGAATTTGCCAAGCTGTTTAACTCCACACTGCGGATCGTTCATGTGGCAGAATCGGAAAACCTGGATACCCGGATCAAATTCAGGGGCTTCAAGGAGATAGTGAAAGACCAGTTTCCGGAGGCCAAACTGCAGTTCGACCTGGTTTTTGAGCTTGATTTCTTCACCGGCATTGCCGATTACCTGGAAGAAAAACCGGCCGACCTGCTGGTCATGGTCCGGTACAAAAAGACGTTCTGGGAATCGCTTGTTTCACGAAGTTTCTCCAAGGAGATGGGATTTTACACGGAAGTACCGTTGCTGGTACTGATGGCTGACTCCAGGGAGAATCCCAAGACGGGTAAAGCGGCCTTCGCTGCGAAAGAGAAATCATAATACGCAGCACGCAATACTGCGGAACGGCGTTCAAACAAATTCTTTCGGCAGCCGGGCAGCAACGAGGGCTGGTTACGCAACAGGTTATACAACAGACGAACAAATCCCACAATTATGTATGAAAAAACGATCAAATTACCACTGGACGGCTGGAGTGTAGAGGGGGATCTGGTGCTGCCGGTCAAGGTCGACAGCATCATCATCTTTTCGGGCGGATCATGCCGGTACAATTCTCATACCAATGCGATTGCAAAAAACCTGCAGAAATCCGGTTTCGGAACCCTGCTGTTTAACCTGATGACGGAACAGGAAGCGGAAGACTTCGGCAAGAATCTATCTATCGGCCAGTTGACACAACGCCTGCTTGCCTTTACGATCTGGATACGGAGTCATTCGGAATATCACAAGCTGGAACTTGGCTACTTCTGCTTCAACATCGGGGCGGCAGCCGCACTCCGGGCTGTCAGCGAAATACAATCTGCGATAAAAGCGGTAGTTACCGAAAGTGCACGGATCGACCTGGCTGCGGATAAACTCACTGACATCGTAACCCCGACCATGCTGATCGTCGGTGAACTGGATTTCCAGAACCTGAAACGCAGTCGTGAGGCCTTTGACGTGCTTACTTGCGACAAACGTCTGGTGGTTATTCCCGGGGGATCCCATTCGCTGGATGAACCGGGTAAATTGAGCATGGAGAGCCGCGATGCCACCAGCTGGTTTTCGAAATATATGTCGATAAGCAGCCGGAGCCGTGAAATCGTATTTGAAGAGCCGGGTAACCGGGATTAATTGGCGGTGAGACCGGGGGAACCACAGCTCTGCAAACGGTCAGGGAAACCCGCGTTACGGCTGAATGTTCCAACGGTTCGTATATTCATTAATTCCTCAAGATAGTAATGTATATTACATAACAAACCGTTATATGCATCAAAGGCTAACCATCAAACAGACAGCGGGGTAACCGATATGCTAGATCTCGATCATATTCTTTTTCCCACCGACTTCTCCTACAACGCCGAAAATGCGCTCCCGTTTGCGCTGGAGGTGGCCCGGCATACCGGGGCCAGGCTGACGATATTTCACGTGATCGAAACGCCTGCCTACGTTCCCCACAACTCGGACGACCTGCCGAAAACCCATTCTGAAAAAGCCCGTACCCTGCTGGAGCGGGTGGCAGACGATGTTCGCAGTTCGGAACGGTATGGCGACCTCGAAATTGAAGCCGTGCTGCAGAACGGAAATGTTGTAACGGAAATTGAAAAACAGGCAGACACGCACAACGTCAATCTGATCGTCATGGGAACGAAGGGTAAAACCACGGTTGATCGCATACTCTACGGCAGTATCGCCTCCCATATTATCCTCGATACCGATATTCCGGTCCTGGCCATCCCGGAGAACAGCAGCCGCACAACCTTTGATCCCATTACGTTCGCCACCGACTTCCGGGAGGGCGACTGGCCGGCATTGAAAGAGACACTGGACTGGGTGACCACCTTTGATGCCCAATTGAATGTACTCCATGTTACCGAGCGGCACGATTTCGACACCGACATCAAGTTCCGTGGATTCAGGAACTTTGTACGGGAACACACCGACCGGCAGCCGATACAGTTTGACCTGGTGGTACAAAACCAGTTCCTTACCGGCGTGGCCGATTACCTGACGGATCATCCCGTTGGCCTGCTGGTACTGGTACGATACAACAAAAACCGGCTGCAGTCGCTGATCAAGAAAAATCACACCAAGGAGATGAGCTATTACACCAAGGTTCCCCTGCTGGTTCTCGCCGGCCGGGAAGCCCCGTTTAACCGGGAGGACTGAGGGTATTTTAACGGGCAATAACAGGTACTGAACGGGAAGAGATAAGAACGCCGGGAATACTGTTGTTGGCGTATCCCGGTTTTTATCCCGGGAAATTGGTTCACCGGCAAGGCGAAGATAACATGGCATGGTCATGTCAATGTTTCGCCCAGCTTTGCCAATGGTCTTGTCCTGTTCCGAGCCGCTGATGGGCCAATTTCGTCGTATCCCCTGCTGGTACAATGTGTACCTGCCATCAGTCATCCCAATTACTCCATCCGCAGATGCA
The DNA here is from genome assembly GCA_033722415.1 of Balneolaceae bacterium. Classification (GTDB taxonomy): domain Bacteria; phylum Bacteroidota; class Rhodothermia; order Balneolales; family Balneolaceae; genus JAMQKA01. The sequence continues at coordinate 2,807 of JAWVZC010000250.1, forward strand.
AGATATCAGGCCCTGGATCCTGATTTCCGCTTTTCCCCTACATGTAAGCAGGTGATTTACTTACCGGAGCCAATCCTATCGTAGATATATTTTTCACAACGCATATAGCTGTTAAAAAAGCAGCCTTTATGTCATCCTGAACTTGTTCCAGGATCTCGCATGGCCGCAGCCGTTGAGCGCAACTCGCAACAAATCAACGCTTAGTGCCACCACGAGATCCCGGATCGGTATCCGGGATGACCCAGAGGGCAGGTTCGTTGCGATCGAATCTAACCGCTAAACGCGTTCCACATACAAACCGTAGCACAATGACTACAAAACAATGAAACATCACTATCATACCCTGAAAATTGCGCTGGATACCTCGTCCCTCTCGAAAGAAGATATCGATGACCTGTTTCGATGGGAAGATGAGGGCGGACATCCCTCCGACAAACCGGATGCCCTTTCGTCGTTGAACCTGCCCGTACCGCTTCACAAAAAAGAGATTTTCGAAGTGGTGGACACAGAGCTCCAGTTAGAAGGAGAACAGGTGTACCTGAACGTGTCCGTCAATAAGTTGTCGCACCGCTGAAGATGGAGGGGTGTGGTGCGATGTCTCAGCGGGAAGGGAGCATCTGCACATGTTCAGACCGTAAACGGAAATACGACTGACAGTCGTCACCGGTCAGAAATCGATGCCGATCGAAAAATAGTGGATCGGCTTGCTCCCGAAACCGCCCCGGTAGTAGGGCCAGCCGACATCCCAGCGAAACGGTAATCCCAGCAGTATGGTCCGCAACCCGAATCCGGAGCCGATCAGGATGTCACCGTCGAGCGCTTCAAATGTATCGGCTCCCTGCGGTGGCGTTCCGGTTCCCAGTTGGCCGTCCGAAGTCAGGTAGTACTGCACCGGTTTGCTGACCTTGAAATTCAGCCCGGCATCATTAAGTATGGTACTCTGGATATTGCGGGATGGGTCCAGGTATTCTATCGGGATATCCTTGCCCCAGGCAGCCCCGGCATCGATAAAGGCTGTACCGGTCAGGTTGTAGAGCGGCAGGATTGGAATCGGCCCCGGCAGCAATGCCGCAAACAGCGGAAACCGGAACTCGACGTTTACGAGCGAGAACTTGTCCCCGTAGATGGCGTTGTATTCATGCCCCCGCAGCGGAAGCGCCGGAAGGGTCAGAAATGTTTCCGCAAGTTTGTCAAACGGGATCGAGTTGCCCGACCAGCGCTGATTGATCCACCCCAGCATTCCGCCCATAAAATAGGTTTGTGAATCGCGGCCGACGGACGCAGCCCCCGATCCCCGCAGCGCAAACGAGTAATCGTACCCGAGATTCAGGTACTTGCGGTAGTCGCCCATCAAAGAGACAAACTCGAGGTTATCTCCAATCAGCGGGGGACTGCCCGACAAGCTCAGCGCATAACGGTGCCCGCCGATCGCCGTGATAAAGCCGGGCAGGGTTTTATCCACGGTATAAACCGCCTGCGGGAACATGAACGTGGAGCTCTGGTTATCCGAGTAACTGATCCCGGCAATGGAATAATCCTGTGCAATCGAAATGGCATTCATACCGACATCCAGGCGCCGGAATTTGTCGATCGGGTACTGTGCCGAAATACCACCTCCCATCGATCGGAAACGGTACAGCTGCCCGCTGAATGTCTGAAAATTCGTGGATGAGTGGAAATAACTGACCTGCCAGTCGGTCCGGTTTTTCAGATAGTTGTAGGCGACAAAATAGTCGCTGTTGCGGAGGTCAAACACCAGGTTACTGCCGAAAATGATCTGGTGATCCCCCAGGAGGTCGCTGAAAACCACCTGGACCAGCCCGTATGTGCCGTAATAGGTCGAGAAGGTTCCCCCAGCGTAGGTGTAGTCGGTTGTGAACTGCAGCCGATAGCTTTTCGGCTGATAACGCCCGTCTTCGGTCATGTTGTTTTCGGGAGCAAACCGGGCGGCATCCAGGTATTCGTAAGCGAATGCAGAGTCCTGCTCAACTTCCGGCGAAAACACGTAGTTTCGTATGTCGATAACCTGCGATTTGGAATCGGCCGCGGTATCTGCAGTCACGGCGGTTACCGAATCCCGGCCGGGAACAGTAACCGCCTCCGGGACCCCGTTGTCAGCAGCGGAAACCACGGCGCCCGGTGTGGGCTGGGAACCGAACATCTGCCGCACGTAGAGCGTGGCCGGTACGCGCTGTATCTCCGATTCGCGCTGCCGGCGCAGTGCCCATTCGTTGGGGGTTAACTCCTGTTCACTCAGCCGGTCGAACGGGGAGCGGATCAGGAAAATGTCGAGCGTGCCCTCATCGGCCGTATTCACCGCAAGGCGGCTCTCGTCGGAACTGATCGATATCTGCATCACGCCTGACTGCAGGTTGGTTAAAGGAGCAGTGGTACGGTTGGTCATATCCATCCGGTAGATGTTCGGGATCCCGTTTTGGTCCGAGATAAACACCAGTCGTCCGTCCCTGGTTGTAACGGGCTGTTTTTCTGACCACAGCGGGGTATTGGTCAGCCGCGTGGCCCGGTTGCCCCCCAGCTCAATGCGGTAGATATCGGTGGAATAGAGATCATCATCAAGCAGCAGTTTGTAGTTCTCCCGGTAGGTGTTCAGTTCCACCTTGTCGCCCCGTGCAGAAGTAAAGTATATGAACCGGGAATCGCTGCTCCACGCAGGTTCCATGTCGGATATCACATCGTTGGTGAGGTTCAGGAATTCGCGGGTCTCCAGGTTATAGACGAAAATATCCTGGTAGGGACCGATGTTACCGTCAAATGCAATCTTGCTGCCGTCCGGTGACCACGCCACCGAACCGATGGCATCGAGGCGGGGGAACCGTATCTTCCGGATGTCGCCCGTTTCATACTCCACGATGGCAAGATCATCCGCGCCCTTTGATTTCGCCGAGAGCGTCAGTCGCTGCCCGTCCGGCGACCAGCTCAGGTTGGGATTCAGGATATTCAGTTCCTCGAAGTTGATGTTGTCGCTGCCCTTGATCAGGGTTTTGAGCTTTTCGCCGGTAATGGCACTGATTACCACCACATCAAAATACCCGCGATCATTGGTGATCATCGCTATCTTGTCGCCTTGGGGAGAGATAGCCGGGCTCGTGTTGTAGGTATTGGAGCGTGTCCATTCAGTCACGTGGGTTGCAAAGTTCCGGATATTTTCCCGCTCGGCTACTTCCGGGAGGTATCGTTTACGATAAAAATCTTTCCACCGGTTGTTCAGTTCCTCGATGGTATACCCGAGCGATCGCTGGAATCCCGTTTCTATACTCCGTGTCACTTTTATAATTTGCAGGATCTCCCCGATCTTAGAGCGACCGTACTCCTCGACGATAAAATTCCAAAGGGACTGCCCCCGCGGTATGCAAAATACCCTCCCAGGCGAGGCAGGTCGGGCAGATAATCGTGAATGACGGCGTCCCGAATCCACATGTCGGTATTGGTATCCCACCCCAATGACACGTATTCGGCGAGCCCTTCATCAAACCAGTTTGGAAAAATCAACTGGATATTGTTGGTAATAATCGACTGGATGCTGCCTCCGTAGAACATATCGTTGAATACGGCATGGAGGAGCTCGTGATGCAACGTGCTGCGAAATTCGGTATAATTGCCGCTGAACGGCATGGTTATGCGGTTTTTAAACAGGTCTGTGACTCCGCCGATTCCTTCGGCTTCGGTAGGCAGCGATACGACGTTCGTTTGTGAAAAATCGTTATGGCTGTCA
>JAWVZC010000251.1:0-6478 GCA_033722415.1 Balneolaceae bacterium
ACATCGCTGGTCTGATCTACCCGCCGGTATGAGCCAAAAAGCTCAAACTTCTCAGTTTGATACCCCAGTTTTCCGGCGAGATCCAGCTTGTCGAAGTCGTCCCGGTCGCGCCCGGGAAACGCGGTGGGATCCTGCAGGGTGTCGATGGTGGCGTCGAACCCGTTACTCAGCCTGTGGCTGATTCCGAAATCAGCGTAGAATCCGCCGCTGCCGGAGTAGTTCAGGTTCAGCTGGTTACCGGTGGAGTAGGTGCTGGTCCCGAAGGTACCGTGCCGTGTTCCGACTGATCCGCTGATGCCCGCTGATGAAGGGCCGCGGGTAATGACGTTAATTACACCGCCAATGGCTGACGATCCGTAGAGCGTGCTGTGGGATCCTCTCACGATTTCGATCCGCTGAACGCGGGCCAGTGAGAGCTCCGAAAGATCGAGGCTGTTTGCTGCCGTGGAGGGGTCGCTTATGCGGATGCCGTCGATCAGAACCACCGAGTGGTTACTATTGGCATTACGCAGGAACGCACTCTGTACCGAGCCGGGATTCTGGCCTTCCCCCACTATATGCAGGCTCTGCTGTTCGGCCAAAAGCTCTCCCACGCTATAGTAGCTGGAATTGCGCAGCTCTTCACTGCTTATAACGGTCACATTACGACCCACCGTCCGGGGCGACTCCGCCCACCGGCTGGCACTGATTATTACTTCATTCAGGGTATAGGTTCGAGTAGTGTCAACCTGGCTTTGAGCAGTGAACGGGAAAGCCAGGAGTAGCAACAAGACAGTTGGGACTGTACTGCGTTGGGTTGTATAAGACATGATTTCCAGTAATTAGGTTACAAATGATGATGAATTCATCACTCGCACCTTTGGGAAAGATCCAGAAGGGCATAAATAGCGAACTGTGGACAGCCGCGTATTTATTCTTCGCTTTTCTCCCGAAAGCTACGAATGCAGGTGCACAGGCAGGTCTTCTGGCTTATCCCGGTCAATCGTCCCTTCCCGTCCCGACATCCGCCGGGTCAGTGGTTATCAACGATTAACGGTTAATCCCGGATGGTATCACTGCATACCGGGATTGGGAATTACAGCATCGGGGAATGCTCCGGACTCTCCCGAAAGGTTTCGGGAACACCGGATTCCCTTTTAATCTCGCTCCCGCAAGGGAACCGAGAACCAATGCACGCTGAGAAGATACAGGCTTGAAGTATGAATTCAAACTCTTTTTACCGGGGTTTGCCGGTCCGGGGACGAGGTACAGGCGGGGGCAAACCGGATCATTGCGTTTTCGGTTAAACGGGATGACGCGGCAGGGCTGGGTTACCCCACTACACCACACCGCGGATTCATGCAACCTGGTTGCCTGGAGCCCCCTGCGTACCGGTTACGCTGCCCTTTGGGCGGCGAAATCGCCTGCCCCATAAATCCCGGAGAGTCCGGCAGGAACTGTCAAGCGACAGGCACCTCATCCTGTTCTGCTCTCTTTTTCCATGCCTCCATCAAATCACGACAAACGGGCCGAAAACGGTCTGCCATGAAGGGGTGCACAAGCAGAACATGACCATAGGTTTGATACTCCAATTCAAAAATCATCTCAATCTGGAGATTTCCCGTATCGTCAGTTATGATACCCCAAGTTCCCTGCAGCGCGGAAAAGGGATAGGGATAGTCCGCCGCATCGGTATGCACACGGAAGGAGTAGCGCCGGCCCGGCTCCCACACGGTACAGGTCTCGGTCCAGGAATCACTTCCGCTGTAGCATGTTCTCTTCATCCCCTCACCCTCGCCGGCAAGATGCCTGACGTCGTCAATATTTGAAGCGACCTCATGGTAGTTTTCGATATCGGATATTACGCTCCACACCGCGGCCCGGTCAGCGTCCACTCCGATGGTGAACCTGAGCGCTTTTTGCCTCGGGTTCCCGGCTTCGGCCTCAGCATGAGACAACCCGTACGACTGATGCAGGGCAAAAGCGCATACGGGAACCGCTGTCGCCGCAATGAGATTATATCCCGCCGACGTGAGGTCTAACAAACCGGCCGTGACGATCACCGCACTGCCCGCCACCCACAGCAGATCCAGCGCGGTGATGACCAGCACCTTCGACAGATGAAGCGGTGCCCGGGTCGACTCATACCACACCGAAAAAGCAAACAGGACCAGGCCAATGCCCACTCCCTGGAAGGGCCACAGGATCTCTGTACCGAACAGATCGGCCATGGAACCTGTCAACAGAAGCAGCAGCGCACCGCAGGTGAACGAAAACAGCGCATTTATTCGAAGGGCAATTCTGATGTTTTTCATACCTGAATGGATTAGGTTGGAATTCAGGTATAACTTACGCTTCAGGAGCAGGGGCTCCATTGACAAATATCAAGAAATCATAAATGGAATGCTATTTACTGCGCAGCCGGCTCAGCGTTTCCGGGGTGATACCCAACATCGAGGCGATATGTCGCAGGGGTACCCGGTTGAAGAGTTCCGGCTGGTTTTGGAGCAGCTGTTGATATCTGTCCTCCGCCTTCATATACAGGTGGGCAAAAATTCGCTGCTCCAGGGCGGCAAATGAATTCGCAAGAATGCGGTTGTCAAACTCCATCCAACCCGGATGCCGGTCGAGCAGGGTAAAATGATCATCCCGGGTAATCACGAGCAGTTCGGCATCGGTAAGGGCCTGAATATACCAGCGGCTGGGCCGGTCAAATACAAAACTGGACAGTGCAGTAATGAAGCTGTGGTCCGATCCGATCCAGAGGGTTACCTCCTGTCCTTCGGCAAGATTATAGATACGGAGAACCCCGCTGCGAATGAAAGCCATCTTGCGGCAGTATTGACCCGCTTCCACAAAATGCTCCCCGGCGTCCAGTCCTGATTCCCGGAACATGCTCAGAATCTCCTCTTTCACCGCCGGCTTGATCGCCACCTGTTCCGATATGCACTGTTCCAGGTCCAATTTCATATTTAGAATGGGTTTTGATTGCATTCAGCAGTTCATTATTACAGGCACCCTTTTGCTGCGACCGCTGGTTTCAACAATTACTCCCCGATCCGTTCATATTCGAGGATGGTAAACTCCTCGTGCTCTTCCCGGCTCGTTTCCCGCCAGACCGTCCCGATCTCGTCGCGGTACTCTGGAAACCAGGTATCGCCCTCATACTCCTTTTGTATGCGGGTGATCACCAGCCTGTCGGCCAGGTTAATAGTCTGCCGGTAGATCTCCCCGCCGCCAATCACATACACCAGATCATACTCCTTTTCCCTCAGGTACCGCAGGGCTTTGTCGATCGAGTCAAAGGTGGGTACCTGGTCATACTCGCGGCTGCGGCTGAGTACCACGTTTTCGCGACCCGGAAGCGGCTTTTCACTGAGCTCTTCAAATTCCCCGCGGCCCATCAGCACCGGGTGCCCCATGGTGGTGCGCTTGAAATGTTTCATATCCTCGGGATAGTGCCACGGCAGGTCCCCATCCTTCCCGATCACGAGGTTGGGATCATGTGCAGCTATCAGGGCGAGTTTCATACCGCCACCTCGAACTTGATGGAGGGATGCGGATTATAATCGTGCAGGGTGAAGTCATCGAATGTCAGTTCATCCACCGGCTTGTCGGCAATCTCCAGCCGGGGACGTTCACGCGGCTCCCGGGTAAGCTGTTCCTTAAGCCCGTCGATATGGTTGACGTAGATATGTGCATCTACGATGGTGTGGGCAAAGGTGCCGTACTCCAGCCCCACTTCATTGGCCACCGCCATCGTCAGGGCCGCATAGCAGGCCAGATTGAAGGGGATGCCGAGGGCGATGTCACCGGAACGCTGGGTAAGGTGGCAGTTCAGCTTGCCGTCGGCCACGTTAAAAATGTACATCAGATGACACGGCGGCAGTGCCATCTCCCTGAGCAGCCCGGGGTGCCAGGCACTTACCACGATGCGCCGGCTGTTGGGGTTATTCTTGAGCATGTCGATCGCCCGCTGCACCTGGTCGAACTCCTTTTTCACCATCTGGGTGCGCACGATGTGGGAGGCGTCGCCCTCGAAACGGACTTCTTCCTCTTCAACATAGGGAAACCTTCGCCAGAGTACCGGGTAGATCGGCCCGACATGTCCATCATCATCCGCCCATGCATCCCAGATATGGCAGTCGTTTTCATCCCGCAGCCAGCGAATATGGTCCTCGCCACGGAGATACCAGAGCAGTTCCAGGATCACCGATCGAAAATACACTTTCTTTGTTGTCAGCAGCGGGTAGCCCTTCGAGAGATCCACCTTGTAGAATTCCGCAAAACTGGAAAGGGTGTCTATCCCGGTCCGATTTTCCTTGCGAACACCATTTTCCAGTACATTCCGGACCAAATCCAAGTAAGCTTTCATAAGTACGTATAATTGTTTGATATGTTCGAAATCACACCCGGCTACGGGTGATACCGGCATTATGCAGAACCTGCCGGCATGTTGAGGCAAACCGCACCCGTGAATCCCTGTCATACGCTTCTTGCTGTAACGGTATTTACCTAAAGCACCACTCCCTGCAGCAGTGCCACCGCGATCGAAAAATAGATAACAATCCCGGTAACATCCACCAGCGTGGAGACGAATGGCGCCGAGGTCACCGCCGGATCGAGCCCCATTTTTGTGAGTGCGAATGGCAACATGGATCCGCTCAGGTTTCCAAACAGCACCACGCACACCAGGCTCAGGCTCACTACGAGTGCACTTAGAACAAGTTCGATCGTCATCGGCTCACCGGCCGCATATCCGTAGGTCAATATCACAAAAAAACCGAGGAAACCAAGCAGCGATCCGAGCATCAGGCCGGAGAGCAGTTCTCGGCCAAAAATCTGCTTCCAATCCTCCATCTCGATATCGTCGGTCGACAGGGCCCGGATAATCAGCGTAGCGGCCTGGGAACCGGAGTTACCCCCGCTGGAGATGATCATGGGGATAAACAGGGAGAGGAAAACCGCCCCTGCAATTACATTTTCGTACGCCCCCATCGCCGTGGCGGTCAGCATCTGTCCGATAAACAGAATGATCAGCCAACCGATCCGCTTTCGCACCATCTCAAAAATGGAAGTCTGGGAATAGTAGTCGTCCAGAGCGTCCATTCCGGCCATCAGCTGCATATCCTCGGTCGTTTCCTCCTCCGCCACGTCAATCACATCGTCTACCGTTACAATGCCCACCAGGATGCCGTCGGAGTCGACCACCGGCATCGCCACCCGGTCGTACTTGCTCAGCATTTTTACCGCGTCCTCCTGGTCCTCGAAAGCCGAAAGTGCCTCGAACGATTCATCCATCAGCGATTCAATCGTCGCGTCGGGGTCCGCCAGAATCAGCTGGTTGAGCCGTAAATCGTCAATCAGGTGCTCACTCTCATCGACCACATAGATGACATTTACGGTTTCCGCACTGTGACCGAACTTACGGATATGCTCCATACTGTAACGGATGGTCCAGTCCTTGCGTACTTTCACGTAGCGCGGGGTCATCAGCCGGCCGACGCTCTCATCGGGGTAGCCCAGCAGCTTCTGGACCAGCTTGCGGTCGTCTGTTTTCATCGAGTTCATCACCCGCTGGGTCAGGTGCCCCGGCAGCTCCTCCATCAGTGCCACGCGCTCATCCGGCTCCAGGTTTGACATCACTTCGCTGAGCTGCTGGGCGGTAAACACTTCCAGCAGCTCCACCCCTTTTTGCGAGCTCAGGTAGGTGAAAACGTCGGCTGCCTTCTGTTTTTTGAGCAGGCGAAATATCACGATCGCCACTTCCGCCTCCAGCTCCTCCAGCAGCTCGGCGACATCCACGGCGGGAACATCGTTCAGGATATCCTTCAGGGCGACCCAATCCTTGTTTTTGATCAGTTCGTCAAACTCGGGTTTGAGAAGATCGACAATCATGAATGCCTTGCCTGGTTTGAATTACCGGGGTGCAGCGGGGACCAACCGGCGCTGTGTTCGGACGTTTGAACGGAATACGATTTCATTTCTCAATTCGGTGTGAATTTAAGCCAACTTGAGATGGATTCAAAGTTGGAACACAGGGTCTTCCGGCGACCGCCCGGATATGCTTTCACCAGGATGCCTGACCAATTTTGAAAACAGCCTGACTGATTGTATTTTATGTACAAATTTACATACTTTCATTATGGCACTTACCGAAAAACGGAAACAGTTTTATGAGAGCCTGCTCGGTTTTTTTCGGCGACACCTGCGGATGCCCACCCATCGCGAGGCGGCGAAACTCAACGGATTAAAATCGGCCAACAGTTCGGTGCAGTACCACCAGGCGCTGGCCGATGAGGGACTGCTTCAGAAAGATGAGAACGGAAACTACATCTTTTCATCGGCTGTCGACGTCTGGCCGGGGGGAAACGGAGATGGGTCTGTAATTCCGGTTCTCGGTGAAATTACGGCCGGCACGATGCAGGAAGCGGTGGAGTCTGACCTGGGCGAACTCACCTTCGACTACCTGTTCCCGAACGTTGAAGACGTCTATGCC
>JAWVZC010000252.1:0-6476 GCA_033722415.1 Balneolaceae bacterium
AGTTATCGGCTCGCTTCGGGGGTGTTGTATTTTATACACTACTTTGGAGTACTTTAAACGAAATTGCTGGTACGGAAAGACGGTCGACGAAAGACCGGAGACCGGCTGGCTCCACCCGCTCCGAGGGAATGCTATGACTTTTTCAAGTTTCAAGCGGCATTTTTCTGCCGGTCAAACCGGGATGTATGATCAGGATCGTACGGCTCCCGACTGTTCCATATTGCACAGGTAATGGTTATTAGCTTGTTAATTAAATTATTGCGTACCACCGGCCAGGGTTTGCCTTCCTCGAGCTTACGCTGTTTGTAACTGGCAAACCGCTGGTAATGGGTACTAGCTGAACGGGCTGCCAGGGTCATGATCGCACGCATCTCGGCGTGGCCGTGGCCGGACGAGCGGGAGGCCCCTCGCACGGAAGACCCCGAACGATGGCAGTGGGGAGCAAATCCAAAGCGGGAAGCGATCTTCTTGGGATCCAATACTTGTTGCCCGTAAAACAGGATCAGCCACAACCATGCGGTAACCTGTCCCACGCCCGGAATGTCAACCAGGAGCCGGTAATAGCCGGCCAGCTCTTTGTGGGTCTCTATGATCTGCTGAATGTGGTTTTCCAGAACGGCGATCTGCCGGTCAAACAGGGCTAGTTGCTGGCTCCACATCTGGGTCAACTGCTCAGGCCGATGAGGCTGTTGCCCGGACTGTGTCTGTTTGGTTTGGGTGGCCCTGCGCTGGCGCACCAGCCGCCGTCGTTCCGCGTAGAGCTGCTTTATCCGGTCCAAGGCCGGCTCTGCCGGGCTGGTGATGGTCAGCTGATCGCTAAAGCGGTCGGCATATTCAGCCAGCAACCGGGCATCAAAGCAGTCGTCTTTGCGATGATGCTCGGGGCCTACCTTATCTAACACCGTAGTTTTCTCTACGGCACAGGCCCATCCTTGTTGGGCCATGGCCAGCAATAATCGCTTACCATATATCCCGGTATCTTCCAAGCAAAGGACGGTATCTTCCAGGGTGCACCCAAAGGCGGACAGCCACTGACTAATCTGCTGGAAGCCCTGCCGGTCATTGCTGCAACGAAGGTGCTCCCCGGCCGGACGCAGCCAACAGTCCAGCCGTTTTTTAGAAATATCAATGCCTACGAAGTAGTGAATCGAATCCTGCACTGTTGATGAGCTCATAAAAATTGGTCATTTTACCTGCAATTCTAATGTGCCAGCATGGTATTACCGGACCTGACTCTGTTACTAGTGTTAGTAACTGGAATGCTATTTAGGCTTGGGTAATACCAACGACCGGAGGAGCTGATTCCCTCTCTGGAGTCTTGCTCCGGTGTACTCCGTAGCCTTTCTCCGGTCGGCTGGTATTTTAAAAATGGCAACATCGATTACCATTCTCAAAGAACAGGTAAGTCTAACAGAGTTGTACTCCCGCCTAATGAGCACTACCCTGTAAACTGAAAATCGGGGGTCCGGGGTCCCGAAACTTTCGGGATCAATACCCCCGGTGAGTTTTTCCCAAAGGGATCCCTATGGGAGGTTACTTTTGCCCAGTCAAAAGTAACAAGGAATAAAGTAATCACTAATTTACACAGATTACCTGTGTTCTATTAGCTCCTCTTTCTTTTCTTTGGGTAGTTGCTTAATACGGTACTCCCTTCGGCAGGCCTCGGAGCGGTCGGGGTGCTCCTCCACAAAGACCACCTTCCGGGGTTCATGAATACGAAGGTACTTAGCCCCCTTGCCCTCGCGGTGCTCGTGCCACCGACGAATGAGGTTGCTCGTACACCCCGTATACAGGCTGCCGTTCGAGCAGCGTATCATATAGACAAACCAGCTATTCATTTTAAATGGAACACGGATTACCGCAGAATATGCGGAGATACACGGTTAATAATTATGTGTAGGAGATTAATGTAACAAATCTGCGTGAACCTGCATTGCTCGCGGGCATCTGTGTTCTATTAAGTCATCCGTGGTCCATAAGAAACTTTAGGGAATGAACATATCTCCCGGAATTTCTAAGCTGGTAGTGTACACCGCAACGAACGAGAACCCGATGAAACGCTCAAAAACCGCCCTCTCCCTACTCCTTCTCCTATTCCTTTTCATGCTCCTTTCCAGCGCCTCGTATGCTCAGATAATAGAGACCAAAAGAGACAACTACTATGTTCAGAATAAGAAACTGAAAATTTCAGAAGTCATGGATCTGATGAAGCCCTACCCTGAAATCCATAAGATGATGCGATCCGGAGTAGCAACAGCTTATCTGTCGATTCCCGTAACCCTCGGGGGTATTTCCCTGATTATGGCCGGAGTGATTGAGAACATGGATTTTTTCGAACCTGAAGCTGAAAAAAATTATACCCTGGTTGCAGTGGGATCGGGATTGACTCTTGTAGGACTCATCATGGGGACCTCCGGCCGTTCGCAGAGAAGAAGGGCGGTAGAACTTTATAATTACGAAAGCAGAGGTACCTTCCAATCGCCCATTAAAACCTTACGGTTCGAAGCCACCGGCACCGGTATCACAATGAAGATTGCCTTTTAAAGCATTTATTTAGCCGCAGATCCGCCAGAAGGCGGACAGGTTTTACACAGATTTTTTTGGAACACGGAGGCCGCGGAAATGGCGGGTTTTCACAGGTTTATATATGTAAAGCTTTGCATTATGTATATGAGACACATAAATAAACCCGCGTAACTCCGCACCATTCGCGTAAATCCGTGTTCTATTTAGTCGGAAGTTCAATCTCCTCATTCCAGAGGTACTTACCGAACCACTGCCAGTTGTGCCACATCGCCGCCAGGCGCTCTTTCGGCTTGGTGATGCCGTGTCCAAAGCCCTCATACACAATCAGCTTCGCATCCACGCCCATATCCTGCAGCCCCTGCAACAGCTCATAGGCATTGGGGATCGGCACGCGCCGGTCGTTCTCCCCGTGCTGTATCAGCGTTGGCGTCGTGGCATTGTTGATATACGTCATCGGTGAGGTCTTCTCATAAATATCCATATCCTCCCAGGGCGTAGCCTTCAGGTACTGACGGGTGAAAGGATGGATATCCGTATTTACATAGTAGGTCACCCAATTCGAAATCCCAGCCCCTACGCTGGCCGCATCAAAGCGGTTTGAGTACGTGGCAAGAAAGGCCGAGATATACCCGCCCTGGCTCCATCCCATCGTGCCCAGCTTGGTGGTATCAATGAGCCCCTCTTCCGCCAGGTGATCCACGCCCGACAGTACATCCCACGCATCTCCCACGCCCAGGTTGCGCACGTTCAGCGAGCGAAACTCCTCCCCATAACCGGCCGACCCGCGATAGTTCGGGCGCAAGACCAGCGCCCCCTTGTTCACCCACTGCACGATGGGATAGACATAGGCCGGGGCAGGATCCGGCAGGGAGATACCCGTGGGCCCGCCGTGAATGGCTACCAGCAAGGGATATTTTTTGGAGGGATCATAATCCTGAGGCTTGTGCAGCACCCCTTCGATGACGGCCCCGTCTTTGCTCTCCCAGGAGATGACCTCACTCTGCACCGTGGCCCAGCCGGTCAGCTGGCTGTTATAGTCGGTCAGTTTGCGCAATTCGAAATTCCCGGTGCTGCCCAGGTACACTTCGTTCAGCTCGTCCCCGTCGCGCCCACGAATGGCTACCCGCTTCCCGTCATCCGAGATCGATACATCATAGATCAGTCGCTTGCCGTCATACACCTGCGACACCTCCCCATTCTCAGGGTTCAGCAGAAGCAGCGGACGTGTCGTCTTCCGGTAGGCCGTGGCATAGATGCCCTGCTCCGTCCAGGTGAAGCTGTTCAGGTTTTCATCAAAACCGGCCGCCACCTCCCGGGTGTTGCCGCTCTCCAGGTCATAGATGAAGTAGCGGTTGTTGGTAAAGAAGTTGGTGCTGTCGTTATCCACGCTGCTGACATAGAGAAAGGCATCACCTTCCGGTGACCACTCCAAAAAGGAATCGGCCGATTCGTTATCCACCAGGGTAGTGATCTCTTCCGTCTCGGGATCGTACAGCGAGATATCCGACCGCAGGAAACTGGTAATGATGGGATCGGGCTGGTGATTGATAATGATCTTGCTGCCGTCGGGTGACCAGGCCCCGCCCGTAATCGTAAACTCCGCATCCTCCAGGTGGGCTTTCACCTCCGGGGCCTCCGGACAGGTGGTGTAGGTGGTATCCTGCATGCAGGGCACCGGCTCGTTCATGGCGTAGTGCGGATCAAAAGCAACCGTGTAGAGACGGGTCAACCGGTAATCCTCATTGTCTACAGCATAGTCGCCATAGCGCTCCTCGATGGTTTTCTCCTCCTCGGAGGGCTCATCCTGCACCCTGAAGGCAAGGGTGCTGCCGTCCGGGGAGAGCTCAAAACCTTGCACGCTCTTGTCGATGTACATCAGCGGATGCGCTTCCCCGCCTTCCGGATTGATCACAAAGATGCGGCTCTTATCTCCCAGGCTCCGCTGAAACAGGATCCACCGGCCATCGGGCGACCAGGCCGCCGATGAGCTGCTCCCATCCACATTGTTGGTGAGCTGAAATGGCTTATTCCCATTTTTGGAAAGCCAGAGCTCTGAATCGTAGCGGTTGTCGTCCCACTCCACTGCTCCGGACCGATACAATACATGCCGCCCGTTTGGGGAGATCCGCACATCCGACGGACCCTTTAGAGAGAGCACTTCCTCAAAGGTAGGGTTGTGGAGCTCCCCGCCACCCAGCTGGGCTAAGGCCGACAGATTCATGACCAGGACCAATCCCGGCAACAAGGTTAGAGATAACAGCGCAGTTCGGACTTTTTTCAAAAGTGTTTGCATCATCAGAGATTCGGTAAATGGTGACGGTTTTATAAAAGCGTTGCGAATGGCAAGTAACTAAATTTTCAGCTGGAATGGAACCCCGGCTATAGGCCGGTTCAGAAGCAAGTGCTGTAATGGAACGCGGATGCCACGGATAGGACGGGGTGGCACTGGTTTTAATGGTATAATTGTCCCTTTTTGATTTGCTAGGTGGTCTTTTGAAGAGCTGACGCCGGTGTGCTTCAGGACCAGTCTGACACACCTCCAAGGTTTTGAAACCTTGGAGGTGTTCTTCTAATCAGCAAGGCGCTGCCCCCTACCGATAAATCACTTGTTTACGGACATGCCCGCTTTCCCTTATAAATTGCCCTCCAATCCACGAAAACGCTGATCCCCAAGGCCCCGGAAAAAATATCCCTATCTTTTGGGTAAAAGATCACTATGTATTACCCGAAACATCACTATGTTTTGGGGAAAACATCATTATGTTTATTGGTAGGACCAGTGATGGATACGGGAAGACTAAGTTAGAATTACTATCCTCTCTATTGGTTTATTTTGAAAAGTTCTTACACATAACAAAGATTTAACTGGCTGTTTGAAATCTTTTAAAACGCCAATCCAAATACTCCTGGTTAGGCCATAGCTTTTTTGATTTAGGGAGTATCAATTTTCTATTGTGTAATTCTTGTAACCCATGCTTTAACATCGGCCCATCATGCTCTTCTAGAATATCATTTCGTACCTTGATTTTAAAATCGGGAGTTACTCCTAAAATATAACGATCAAACGCAGTATGGTGGATCTTACACAACGCCATCCCATTATCCACTGTAGGTTTTCCCTCTTCTTCATCGGGTACAATATGGACAGCATCAAGTAATTCTTCATGCTTTAAGCTGCAAAATGCACACTGAGACCGGTATGCTGATATCACTCTTTCTCGAAACCCTCGCTGATGTAATCTTTGTTTAACCGTGGATGTAATATAAGCTCGTCTATAAATATCTCCTTCCTCTACCTTATTATCATCGTATTCAATTTCATGCTGGTTGTCAGCAGCTACTTTGAATGTTAAATCTTGAGTATTATCTCCAACTATATAAACAGGCCATACTGCAAGATATTTACCTGGGACAATACCGTGAAAGTATATTAGGGGGATGTCATCAACCATGCATTTACGTAATCCTACGTTATCTCTATGCATGGGATCAGTACCGCGATATTTATAGTGTAGAAAGTCATTTTTATCAATACTGTCTTCGTATGGGCCTTTGGGGGTTGTGGTAATTGTTAAAGGAAGATCAAGTTGTTTGGGTTTAAAAATTCCCTGTGGTGACACTAATGGTACTCTGGAATCTTTGAATTTAAATCCTCTAGCCAATAAATCACCATTTAGTACATCACCAAATTTTTCAACCTGTTTAGAAAGCCAATCAAATGCAGCTAGACGTACTTGTTTATCAAGATCCATAACTGAAAATTAAATTAATACTGTTAATAATACCCCTTCCCCTCCACACTATGCCGAACCCCGCCACTTGGATCGTCCATGTCGCCTTTGTAGCGAGGTATCAGGTGGCAGTGAAAATGAAAGATGGTCTGTCCGGCAACCGATCCGCAGTTCATGCCGATGTTCCACCCGTCAGGCTGATGCTTCTTCTCCAGTTTC
>JAWVZC010000253.1:0-6471 GCA_033722415.1 Balneolaceae bacterium
ATGTGTCAGTTTGAGACAGATTTCGTGGTCTTATGGAGGTGAATAGTGGTTCTATTTACCGAAAAAGAGCGCGAAATCTGGCCAAACCTGACGCTTTTGCAGTAGGTTTAGCTAAGTCCAACAGCCTCCTAGCATGAATACGATAGGTGCAGGCCAACCACTGGTCGGACTGCCCCCCGGTGCTTGTGAAATTGGATCAGCTGAACTCGCGTTTCAGTGCGGCGCCGGCTGCATGATACCCGCACATCCCGTGAACTCCCCCGCCCGGCGGGGTAGAGGAGGAGCAGATATACCATGACGTGCCCGGGATGTGGTACGGGTTGAACAAACCGGCAGGTCGTGTAAAAAGCTGGGACAGGTCCTGTAATCCGCCGTTTATATCTCCGCCGATATAATTCGGATTATAGCGCTGCATATCAGAGGTGTTCATGCGGTGCCGCTCCAGGACAATATCCCGGAATCCCGGGGCGAACCGTTCAATCTGAGATTCGATCGCTTCGGTCATATCTTTCTCAGAACCATGTGGAACATGGCAGTAGGCCCATGCGGTGTGCTTGTCATCCGGTGCCCGGGTGTCATCAAACAAACTTTGCTGTGCAACCAGCACGTAGGGGCGGCTGGAGTGGCGGCCGTTGAACATGGCCCGTTCCGAATCGGCAATATCCTCGAATGTACCACCGAGGTGAACTGTACCTGCATTAAGACAGCGTTCATCGTACCAGGGGATAGGCCCGTCAAGGGCCAGATCCAGCTTGAATACACCGGGTCCATAGGTATAGCGCTTCAGTTTTTTTCGGTATCCCGAGGGAAGCGAGCTACCAGCGATATCCAGTACCTGTTGCGGCGTAAGATCGAACAGCACCGTTCGCGCCGATTCGACCTGTTCCAGGGAGTGGACCGGTTCTCCCGTCACGATCTCCCCTCCAAGCGATTCAAGATATCCGGCCAGCGCCGTGGTTATGGCGTGGGATCCTCCCTTTGGTATCGGCCAGCCATGGCGGTGTCCTGCCGCCCCAAGCACCAGGGCGATGGCGGCCGAGACCCGTTTCTCCATCGGCAGTACGCTGTGGGCGGCCAGCCCGGCAAAGAGGGCCCTGGCACGACGGGAGGAAAAATTCCCAAATGCCAGTGACTGCGCCGATTTAAGCGCATTCCATCCGAAACGCGCCATCAGCAGGGGAGTAGCAGGAAAAGGAGAAAACGGGGCCAGGAGCTGCGGAGCAAGCTGCTCGAAATTGATGACGATCGTCTCATACAATGACCGGTAGGCTGCAGCATCCGGTTCTAGTTCGGCAGCGGTTTCGTCAAGGGAAGTCTGCAGCACCACTGCCGGTTCGTTATCAAGCGGATGTGCCAGCGGATACTCCGGATAGATCCATTCCAGTCCATGTTCCTCAAGAGGTAAATTCTTAAAAAACGGGGAAGCCAGGGCCATCGGGTGTATCGCCGAGCAGACATCGTGGCGAAAGCCGGGCAGGGTGAGCTCCTGCGTACGTGTTCCGCCGCCTATGGTTTCTTTGGCTTCAATGACTTTGACATGTAACCCCTGACGAGCAAGCCGTACCGCTGCGGCCAGGCCGTTGGGACCGGATCCGACTACAATGGCATCACAGGATGATTCGGGCACGGCTGTAGGGTTGGTTTCTGATTCCCTTTATGGTAGCGGTATTGCCGGTCAGATGAAAGTGAAAAGCCCAATTACAACTCGGGATACCCGTTAAACACCAGATTGCTGATCTCGAGCTCGTACCAGGTGAAATCGCCCTCCTCCAGTTTCCAGGAGACCCGGGCCCGGGTTGGAACGCGTATTCCGTTAAAGAGCCGGTACGAGTTTTCATCGATATGGACAACCCAGGTTTCCAGGGTAGCGCCATCGGGTCGGGTGTAATAACGTTCCGCCTCAAACCGCACGGGGTCTCCGTTATCATTAAATTCGAATAAACCGGATGCGGAGATACCTCTGTACCTCATGGTTGCCCGGGCAGACCGGGCGTCGAGCTGTTCCCACTCGATGTAGTGGTGCAGTGCGGCCTCCGGGTACCATACCATCTCGGCCAGGTACCGCAGCAGGGTGCCCTGGTCAATTTTGGGTCCTCTGGAATCTGCCACCGGAACCAGTGAAAGCAGCTTGATCAGCATGTGACCGCTCCCGTTCAGATATTTATCTCTTCCCGTAAGGTGGACAAGCGGGGCGGCCCGAACATCGGCGATCCACAAAAATGCGGGTTCCTGCAACCGTACGTATTGTTTGGCCTCCACGGGCATCCAGCGTCCGTCCGGATTCGTTTTCATCCTGCCCGTTTGTTGAAATGAGGTTGTGAATATGGGGTCATGATGAACAATCCCGGAACGATCCATCCACTGTTGCACGATCTCCGGCACGGACCCCTGGGAGCGAATACTTCTTTCAATATCACTTCGAGAGACGCCGGAACGCAACGCGTTCAATTCATCCCGAACCATATTCTGAAAATTCCAGTGACCGTATCCAGCCACACATGCGATTACCACAACTGCATTAGCGATAGTACCGAATTTGGCATCGAACCAGTAAGTAATAATCAGAATCTGGGAAATGATCAGAGCTGCGGTCCCAATGATCCACCACCAGGGTATCCTGGTATAAAACAGGAATGCTGTCAAAAGAAAGAGCAACGAGGTCAACAGCCAGACAACGCCGGTGGTTTTGGAAATCGGGAGAGTCAGTTGTTCAATTTCCGCCACTTGAAACGCCTTGAGAAAGCCGAGGAGATGGATGAGGCCGTGAACAACAAGTAACAGGATAAATGCGAGTCTCATGTTAATTACCTCCAGTGATTATCGATGTTTTTGCATAACCGGATTATGAGAAAGGTGTTTGAGCAGTGTTTTGCCGAGTTCATCGATGTTGGCGGCATGCGAATGGCCTGCGGAAATATTCGACAGGACAATGATGCCGGTTCGCGAAGGTAAATGCAGCGTCATGGAGGAGCGGAAGCCGCCGGTTCCGCCGTTGTGCCAGTAGTACTGCTCCCCGGACGGCTGTTTGAGAATATGCCAGCCCAGTGCAATATCCATCCGGTCGTCGATAGTGAACGTAGTTTTGTGCTGCAGCTGAAACGCGGGATGTTGCTGATCGAGGTTCGCGATACCAAATTTGGCCAAGTCCTCCGCGGTGGAGAGGATCGCCCCGGCTCCCTTCAGGGAGGCGAGGTTCCAGTAGGGGGTAGCGTTGCCGCGTTTGTCCAGGCCGGTGACCAGCTTCCGATCTACCTGCGCCCGTTCCGTTGTTGAGGACTCCATGCCCAACGGCCGAAACAGGCGGATTTCGAGCAGCTCCTCGTACGATCGACCGGTGACCCGGCTGAGAACATAACCCAGGAGTCCCACACCGAGGTTGGAGTACCGGTAACGGGTACCCGGCTCAAATTCGAGCTCCAGGTCGGCGGACAGGTATTCCCGTAATTCCGATTCGTCATAATTCCGGTATGGATTGTCCATGTTCCAGATTGAGTCCCAATACAGGCCTGGCGGTATCCTCGGCAGCCCGGAAGTGTGGTTGGCCAGCTGCCGGAGGGTGAAACCCGGGTTCCCGTGCAGAGCGAACTCGATGTGGTCTTGCACGGGATCATCGAGAGATACCGGGGAATTCAGTACCAGATCGGCCAGCAGGGCAGCGGTAAACACTTTCGACAGGGAACCGATTTCAAATACATTGTCAGCGTTTTTGATGGTCCTCAGGGTATCGCGGTGCCGAAAGGCCCCGTAGAAACGGGCGGAGGAATCTTCCAGGAACGCGATCGATAGCTGGGTTTGATTGGGATAAAACGACAGCACGGCACCGATACTGTCAATTGACGCCGCTGAAATGCTCTCTTTCGGTTCCAGCCTGTTCACGGCATGCTCGGGATTGCTTACACTACCACATGCCGTGAGAAGTGTCAATACGACTAGCCAGTTGCTGAAAGATGAAAGTTTCATATGGATCATTCCCAAAACCTGTTGACGGGATGGCCCGGTAATACCGGTCCTCCAGATGTTCCGATTCGTCATTTCACTACTCCACTGGTTGACAAACATCTGAACCCCGTCGGTGAATCCTGTAAAAAAGCAGATTCAGATAAATATTCAGCGCAGGGCACTTCGGAGTACCCCGTACCCGAGGGTACCGCTGAGCAGGGATCCCATAATAATACCCATTTTTGAATATTCGAGGAATTCGGGGTTATTAAATGATAGGCCCGCAATGAACAGGGACATGGTGAAGCCGACCCCGCTGAGACAGGCCAGCCCGTAAACGATTTTCCAGGTATTTTTCTCTTCGGGAAATGTACTCATGCCCAGGGATTTCATCAGGTATGCAGCGGCCAGAATTCCGACCTGTTTTCCTGCAAAAAGACCAAGTATGATCCCCCAGGTCAGGGGCGAGGTGAACGCCTCTGCGACCAGTTCCCCGTTGATCGCCACCCCTGCGTTGGCGAAAGAGAAGATCGGAATAATACCGAACGCCACCCACGAATGCAGTTTGTGTTCCAGCCGGTGCAGTGGGGATTCCGACTCCACGACTACCTCCTCCATGTAGTTGAGGGCCGTTTCCCGGGATTCATCTTCGTCGTTCCGGAGAGCCTGCCTGAACAGTGCAGTTCCTTTCTCGGCGCGTTCCAGGATGGCATTCAGGGACAGGTCGCGCGTAGCAGGGATGCAGATTCCGAGAATGACCCCGGCAATGGTCGCATGGACACCCGATTTTAATACGGCAACCCACAGTACCGCTCCCATCAGGAGGTAGAGGCCCAGGTTACGGACATTCCGGGCGTTCATTGCCAGCAGAAGCAGCACGCAAACGCCGGCAACGGCCAGGGCCGTCATTTCAATATTACTGGTATAAAAGACGGCGATTACCATAACGGCAATCAGGTCGTCTACCACCGCCACGGCAGTCAGGAACACTTTGGCCCAGATGGGCACTTTTGAGCCAAGCAGCGACAAGATGCCGATGGCGAATGCGATATCGGTGGCGATGGCGATTGCCCATCCCCTCGAAAACTCCGTGCCGCTGTTCAGCGAGAAGAAAATAAGTCCGGGTACCAGCGCACCGCCGAGCGCTGCTACGAACGGCATCAGTGCCGGCCGAAACCCGGATAGTTCCCCATATTTCAGTTCCCGTTTTATCTCCAGCCCGATAAGGAGGAAAAAGATCGCCATCAGCCCGTCATTAATCCACAGCAGCAGGGGCTTCTCAATCGAAAATGTATCAGTGCCGATAACGAAACTGGTTTCAAACAGGGCAAAATAGCCGCCGGCCATCGGACTGTTGGCCAGCACAAGGGCCATGATGGTGGTCACAAGCAGTACAATACCGGAGGCAGATTCCTTTTTAAAAAAATCCTGGAATGGACTTACCGGGATAGTCAAATTCATAGTGATGTGATTTTATGATGATGAATATATGAAAAGAGCACCCTGCCAGGTGTTAAATCTTCGATTGCAGGTCGGGTGATGATTGTTCATTTCGGTTACTCAGTATGCGGATGTTCTCCGGGCTGCCGATGATATAGAGTTCGTCACCCGCCTCCAGCTCGGTATTCCCGTGGGGAATGATCAGGTCGCCCCGACGGTAGATGATGGCGATCAGGCAGTCTCCGGGCAGGCTGACTTGGCTGATCGGCCGCCCGATGAATGATTCCTCAAAGGTGTTGCTTTTCGCAGTCAGGTGCAGCAGGTGCTCATTGCTGATTAATATTTTGCGAAGTTCCCTGTCTGTTTTTGCACGGTCCCACCGCTGCTGAAAGTTGTTAGTCTGCACCAGTTCGGCGAGGTGCCCCATCAGCCGAACTTCCAGGCCCAGTTCCGAGCTGGGAGTCACCAACAGCATCAGGGCGCGCAGGGGAGTATCCACCCCCGGAATATTCGGGGTTTTTGAGTGGCTCATGCGGCAAATAAGTAATTCTGCCGTTGTTATCTGCTCATACTGCATGTGGGTAATAACGATTCCGTTGCCAAGACGTGTAAGCTTGTGGCGGAGGTTGGTCTCCAGGTCGTCGATGAGCGTGCGCTTGTCGATATGCAGTCTGCCCGACAGAATATTGGCATTTTCATCAATCAGCTCTTGGAAATCAATATCTTCGTCCAGGCCGGTGATCACGCTGCGTGCGATGATCTCCTCGTAAGCCAGGCGATTTTCCCCGTTCTTCTCGTTCAGCAGAGAGAGCAATTCATGCTCCAGGCCGCTGTATCGTTTCCTTCCCAGTCGTTCATGTACGTGAAATATAGCCCCCTGCCGCTGAAGCTTGTCACCGGCATAAAAGAAGTACCAAGCTACGCTGAGTGCGGTGATAATGCCGGTGAGCGCCACCGCCAGGATACCCATCTCGGCGATCAGCCCAATCGATATGATCATTCCTGCAATCTGCATCCAGGGGTACAACGGGGATCGGAACCCGGGAGCATACCCTTCGATACGGCTTTCCCGCATCACGATAACCGCCACGC
>JAWVZC010000254.1:0-6450 GCA_033722415.1 Balneolaceae bacterium
AGCTTTTTAAAGTCGCTTCTGAATTTAACGTATCTACCCAATCCATCGTAGATACGCTCAGGGAAGAAGACTTTAAAGTCGATAATAAACCGAACTTCAAGATCACCTCGGAAATGTACGAGGTGTTGAACGAGGTATATGGTGCCGACAAGGAACGCAGCATGGAGCACGAGAAAGCCCGTGAGGCGTACGAGAGCAGACGTGAGCAGATCAAGGCCAGCCGCAATGAGAGTGTCTCGATTGAAGATTTTCTGGAGCCGATCGATGAAGAGCTGCCGCTGGAGCCGGAAGATGAGGAATTTGATGAAGATGAAACTATTGCCGGCCTGAAGCCCAGGGATGAGGAGGAAGAGGAACCGGAAGCGGACGAGGAAGTGGAAGCTGTCGAGGAACCTGAATCCGAAGAGAAGGCTGTAGCTGATGCGGAACAGGAAGTCGCTGAGGAAACAGAGAAAACGGAAGCAGACACCGATGCCGGCGAAACGGTTGCAGAGGGAGAAGAAAAGGATAAAGAAACGGTTTCCGGTGAAGAAGCGGCAGAGCAAGCCGAAGAAGAGCAGAAAACGGCTGCAGAAGCAGAAGTAGCTGAAGAAGAGACGGAAGATACGACTGTCGGGGAATCCGATGAAAAGGATAAGGCCGAGGCTGAAGCTGACGAAGAAGAGGATGAAGAGGCAAAAGCAGCGGAGGAAGAGGCCGAGTCCGAAGAAGAGGAATATGAGGAAGAATACGAAGATGAAGACATTATCCGCGGGCGTGCCGGTCGCCTGAAAGGTACTCGCGTTGTTGGAAAAGTAAATCTCGGTTCCAAGAGCTCCGGAAAGCGCCGTAAAAAGCGGAAGCGCAAAAAAGACCGCTTCGATGACGAAGATGACAGCGAATCCTCAAAAAGCCGAAAACGCAAAAAGCAGAAAGCCGGCGATGATGACCTGGATAGCCGCAGCAAGCGCAAAAAGAAAAAGAAAAGAAGTCGCCGCCGCGACCGCGTTGACGAGGATGACGTAGAGCAAAAGCTCAGGGAGACCATGCAGAAGATGAAATCTTCTGAAACAGTGGGAAGCCGCCGGCAGAAACGTCGCCGACAGCGACGCGAAGAGCGTGAGGAGGAAGAGCAGCTTCAGGCGGAGCTCCAGGAGCTGGAAGAAGATATTATTGAGGCGACCGAATTTCTGACCGTCAGCGACCTGGCTGACCTGCTGGACGTCAAGCCCAACGATGTTATCACCACATGCATGAATCTCGGCATGATGGTTTCGATCAACCAGCGGCTGGATGCCAGCACGATTGAACTCGTGGCCGAAGAGTACGGAAAGGATGTTGAGTTCGTCGATGCAGACGAAATGATCGAAGAGATCGAGCTGGAAGAGGATGACCCGGAAGATCTTGAACCGCGCGCCCCGATCATTACCGTGATGGGGCACGTCGACCACGGTAAGACCTCACTGCTCGATTACATCCGTAAGGCCAAGGTGGCCGAGGGCGAAGCAGGCGGTATTACCCAGCACGTTGGGGCCTACGAAATTGAAACCGATGACGGTCGCCCTA
Source organism: Balneolaceae bacterium (assembly GCA_033722415.1). Classification (GTDB taxonomy): domain Bacteria; phylum Bacteroidota; class Rhodothermia; order Balneolales; family Balneolaceae; genus JAMQKA01. Next base: position 1,546 of record JAWVZC010000254.1, read on the forward strand.
TCACCTTCCTTGACACACCGGGTCACGAGGCGTTTACCGCGATGCGATCTCGCGGGGCACAGGCCACTGACATTGTAATCCTGGTGGTGGCGGCTGATGATGCCGTGATGCCGCAGACCGTAGAGGCGATCAATCACGCCAAGGCGGCAGGAGTATCGATTATCGTTGCGATCAACAAGATAGACAAGGCGGGAGCAAATCCCGACAAGATCAAGCAGCAGCTTGCCGAGCACGATGTAATTGTCGAGGAGTATGGCGGGAACAACCAGGCGGCCGAGGTGTCAGCGAAAACCGGCCAGGGTATCGACGACCTGCTGGAAAAAGTGCTTATCGAAGCAGAACTGATGGAACTGAAGGCCAACCCGGACCGGAGAGCCGACGGGGTTGTACTCGAAGCCCGGGTAGACAAGGGCAAGGGTACGGTGGCCAATGTGCTTATTCAGAACGGAACACTCAAAGTGGGTGACCCGTTTATTGCGGGTCCCTGCTTCGGTAGAGTGAGAGCAATGGAGAACGAGCATGGTGAGCGGGTCGAAGAGGCGGGACCTTCAACCCCGATTCAGCTGATGGGCTTTGACGATATCCCGCAGGCCGGCGACAAACTGGTTGTGACGGAGGATGAAAAGACCGCAAAAGATATCGCCAACCAGCGTCAACAGATTAAACGGGAGCAGGAGCTGCGCAAGACCAAGCATCTTACGCTTGATGATCTCTCCCGCCGCATGGCGCTCGGCGAGGTATCCGAGCTCAATATCATTATCAAAGCCGATGTGGATGGTTCTATTGAAGCCCTTTCCGGTTCACTTCAGAAACTGAGTACCGACGAGGTGGGTATCAATATCATCCATACCGGGGCCGGTGCCATTACCGAATCGGATGTCCTGCTGGCCTCCGCCTCGGATGCGATTATTATCGGGTTCCAGGTACGACCGACGGCCAACGCCCGCCGGGTCGCCGAACAGGAAGAGATCGATATCCGGCTCTTCAGCGTGATTTATGATGCTGTCGAGGAAGTCAAGGATGCCATGGAGGGTCTCCTTTCCCCCGAAATCAAGGAGAAGCTGGTCGGCAATGCCGAAGTCCGCGAAATTTTCAAGGTCTCCAAGGTGGGAACCATTGCGGGGTGCTACGTAACCGATGGTAAAATCGTCCGGAACAACCCGGTCCGGGTGGTTCGTGACGGGGTCGTAATCTATGACGGTGAAATCGATTCCCTGAAGCGGTTCAAGGACGATGTCAAGGAGGTTCAAACCGGCTACGAATGCGGTATCAGTATCGTGAATTACAATGATATTAAAGTCGGAGATGTTATCGAAAACTACGCGGTTGTCGAAGAGAAGCGAACGCTCGAGGACGCGCGTAAAGAACATTAACCTGCACTTTCGGGAGCAGGATCAGCTCATCCAAACAAATCATACATACCTCTTGTAGAACATGAGTATCAGAACCGAGCGGCTGGGAGCAGTAATACAACGTGACCTCGGTAACATCATTCAGCGCCAGTACCAGAAAAGCGGGACTTTTATTACGGTTACGGCGGTGCGACTTACGGAGGATCTCATGATCGCCAAGGTGTTCATCAGTATTTATGCCCCCGGGCGCGACGAGGACGCGATTTTCAATCACCTCAAGGAACATACCCCGGCCATACGAAAAGAGCTTGCCTCTAAAATCAGGCACCAGGTCCGGAAAATCCCCGAGCTCAACCTCGTGAAAGACGAGACGGCGGAATACGTTGACAAGATGGAAAACCTGTTCGAGAAAATTCGGAAGGAACGGGAACAGCGAAACAGTGATGAGCAGGAATAGGATCGATGGGCAGAGGCATTCCACGTTCCGAGCTAACTTTTTTTGATAACGTCAATTTGCCCGCTCCCGGCTACGATTATGCCTCCGGGGCCGCATTCCTGGTCAACAAACCCCAAAACTGGACCAGTTTTGACGTGGTCAAATATCTCCGGAAAGCGATCGGGGTGAAGAAGGTGGGGCATGCCGGCACCCTTGATCCGATGGCCACCGGGCTCCTTATCGTTTGTTGCGGAAAGGCCACGAAAACCATTTCCCAAATACAGAAACTGGAAAAAGAGTATGTGGCTGAAGTCACGTTCGGTGCCGCCACACCGAGTTACGATGCGGAAACGGAGATCGAACAGGAGGCTCCGTTCGAACATATAACACGACAGGTGGTCCGCAATATGCTGGATGAACACTTTTCAGGGACTATCGAGCAGGTGCCCCCGATGTACTCGGCACTGAAGTATGGCGGCAAGCCGCTCTACGAACTTGCCAGGGAGGGAAAAGAGGTCAAACGGCATGCACGCCAGGTGACGATACATGAGACCGAAATACTGGCCTTTGATCTGCCGACTCTCCGGCTCAGAATTTGTTGTGGCAAGGGTACCTATATCCGATCGATGGCACACGACCTCGGCGTATGTCTCAACAGCCTGGCCTACCTGTCTGCCCTGGAACGCACGCGCATAGGTGAGTATTCTAATGATAACGCACTGACGATCGAGCAGTTAAGCAAAATGGAGTTTTCATAGTCATGGCAGAACTGGTATATCTGTATGATGTGCAACGTGACCCGGAATCGGTGGTAACTGTAGGCACCTTTGACGGGGTTCACAAGGGCCACCGCGTACTGATGGAAACCGTGTTGCGAAAAGCTGAAGAACGGAATGCCCGAAGTGTAATCGTTACGTTTGATCCGCATCCGCGTGACATCATAAGTCCCGGTGAAAGGGGAATTAAACTGCTTACCACCCTGCAGGAGCGGCGCGAGATACTGGAAGATCTGGGCATCGACAACATGGTGGTAATCCCGTTCGACCGGGATTTTTCGCTGCTGAGTTCGGAAGAGTTCGTGGAGGATATCATCTACAATAAAATAGGGGTGGGAGAATTCGTAATCGGGTACGATCACCACTTCGGCCGAAACAGGGAGGGTACCATAGAAACGATCGAGGAGAAAGGGCGTGAACTCGGATTCGATGCCTACGTGGTATCAAAACAGGAAGTTGGCGATAAGACCGTAAGCAGCACCGCTATTCGCAAGGCGATCAGCAGCGAGGGAAATATTGAGCTGGCCACCGAACTGCTGGGCCGCTATTACATGCTGAACGGTACCGTAATTCACGGGGATAAACGCGGTAAGGAGATCGGGTATCCCACGGCAAATATAAAACCCGAGCATCCCAATAAAATTATACCCAAAGACGGGGTCTACGCGGTAAAAGTTCGACTTGACGGGGAGTGGCACGGCGGAATGATGAATATCGGAACACGACCCACGTTCGATGAGAAGGAAAACAGAACCCTGGAGGTGAATATTTTTGAATTTGACCAGGATATTTATGGAAAAACACTGCAGGTTCGCTTTGTGAAGCGGATCCGCGATGAAAAGAAGTTCAGCGGGGTGGATGAACTTGTGGAGCAGCTGAAGAGGGATCAGCGGCAGGCGGAACAGGCGCTAAAGCGCGCCTGAATATTGCAAACCATATGATTATAGCTTATCTTTGTTGGCTATTATCGGAAATTACAGCGTAATACGACAACCTCAAGCGACCAAGTAATAAAGAAGAAACTGAGTACATGTCTATAACAAAAGAACGGAAAGAAGAAATTATTGAAAAATACGGTGGTTCAAAGGAAAATACCGGTTCCACTGAGGCCCAGATTGCCATATTCACGGAACGTATTAGTGAACTGACGGAACATCTGAAAGATAACGAGCAGGATCACGCATCCAGAAGAGGGCTGCTGCAGATGGTTGGCAAACGCCGGCGTTTGCTCAACTACCTGAAAAAGAAGGATATTGAGAAATATCGTGAGCTGATTGAAGAGCTCGGCATCAGGAAATAACCTGAATTGATATAATGCACGCATGGTCTGGCGCGCCTTTTTTCTATGGTAAGACCAAAAGCGGTCCCCCAGTTAGCATCCGGGGAATCGCGAGCAACATGTTAGTTTGAATCTTGAGTTAAATAACATTATGGAAAAGAAAATTAGAGAAATTGAGTTTGCACCCGGTAAAACACTGTCAATCGAGACAGGCCGCTTAGCCAAACAGGCAGATGGTGCAGTTGTTGTACGAATGGGTGATACCATGGTACTCTGTACTGCGGTAAGCGCCCGGGAAGCGAAACCGGGACAGGATTTTTTCCCCCTGACCGTAGACCTGCGCGAGAGTTTCTCAGCGGGCGGGCGTTTTCCCGGTGGATTTATCAAACGGGAGGGCCGTCCCTCGGACAAGGAGATCCTCTCCAGCCGGCTTATCGACCGCAGTATTCGCCCGTTGTTCCCGGACGGTTATTATCACGAAACACAGATTATCTGTACCGTTATCTCCTCGGATGGAGAGAATGACGGCGATGTACTCGGCGCAGTGGGAGCGTCAGCCGCTCTTCATCTTTCCGACATCCCGTTTGAAGGCGGTCCGATGGCCGAAGTCCGTGTGGGTCGCATAGATGGAGAACACGTTATCAACCCTACCATTTCGGAGCTGGAAGACAGCGACATCGACATGATTGTCGGGGGTACCGAAGACAGTGTCATCATGATGGAGGGTGAGATGCAGGAGATCTCCGAGCAGGAGATGCTCGAGGCGATCAAGGCCGGACACGAAGCGATTCAGAAACTATGCCGGTTCCAGGAGGAATTACGGGAAGAGTTCGGTGTGCCCAAGCGTGAATTTGAACCGGAAGAGATCGACCAGGAGCTCAAAAACCGAGTTCATGAACTGGCGGAAGAGGCGATTCGGGATATTGTGACCACCGGTCTTGGCAAAGAGGAATGTTATCTAAACACGCTGCTGATGCAGGATTTGGGCAATTTGTCGAAATCCTGCAATGGGTGTGCTGGAAGCGGGATGTGTATTTTGCCAAGGTGGATAAAGATGGTACT